>CAJJXN010000029.1 GCA_905197115.1 uncultured Bacillota bacterium
TGTCTTTTTTAAGTCCTTATATACAACCATATCATCAAAACATTCTCTTAATTTGTTCATCTTTTTCTCCTAAAATAATGAGTTTTCACTAGAAACTTTACTTTCAATTGTAAATTCTAGTGTTTTACCAATTTGATTACCACCATCAAATAATAAAGCTGTATAATTGCCCGGCTTTTTTATATCTTCAAGCGTAAATTCCATTGTAGTATTATTTATTTCACAATCATATTTTTTATTATTAATAACAACATATGGGGTTTCCAATTTTATTGATGCTTCCAAAATTAATTTTGCTTTTTGTTTATAACTTACTTTTATTATCTTTGTTATAACTCTAACATCAATATTTATATCTTTACGAGTTAAAACAATAACAGGCACTGTAATTTCTTCAAGTGTCGCACCACCATGAACCTCAATCTCTGGAGCTCTACCCCCTTTAAATCTATCATAATTAGCCATACAAAAATAATTATTATCTTCTGCCATCTCATCCAGTTTATGGGTAGATTCTGTCACACGACAGCACCTTCCTCCATGCTCCCCATCAGATCCTGAATCTATAATTTTAGAATTATAAATCACCGCTAATCTACTTGCTCCGTGGTCAGAGACTATTGCAACTCTTTTATTGGTTGATAGCTTATCTATAGCCATTTGTAATATTTCATCAATTAACTCAAGCTCTTTGGGAATATGAATTGGCAACTTTGTTTTTTCATAATTATAATCACCCTCAGGATGATGCTTTAGATCATCTAATTTTTTATAACTATAATTATACCTAAAATCTTTATTAAAAGAAGTGAGCGTTGGTAGATTTGAACGTGCGACATAAATGCTTGTCATAAGCTGATACTCATTACATTTTTTTAATATATAAGATAAATATTCAGCCCCCATTGCATCAGCAAATATAACATAATCATTATCCAATAAATACTTATCAATAATTTCTGTTCTGGTTGGCAATATATAATTGTATTCTCTTTTCTTTGCCTGTTGTTCAACCATATTTAACATAGTTTCTGATATTCTATTAGTTACCTTGCAATGCTTATATTCATCAAAATAATCATCTAATAAATTATTTTTTTGACTAAAGAAATATTTTGATAGATACAAAGATAAATCTGGATAAATATTCTTTATCATATCTATAATTTCTATGTTATTATTGATGTTGCTTTGCGATATCAACTGAATTATAGCCTTTTTCTCAATATCTGTATTGCATGTTAAATATTGTATTCCATTTATACCTTTATTCATTGAATATTTACAATAATCATTTAAGAATCCAATATTTTCTCCGGTATTAAAAGTAAGACACAAGTTTTTTCTCTCATTATAAAAACTCTGAAAATTTTTATCTTGCGTATCTATATCTAATAATCTCAAATAAATATATTTAAAAAATTCACTACCACTTTCAATTGTATTTGCTACATAATTAATATAATGAAGTTCATTTTTTTCTCTTAATGCAAGAATGTACAGATTTTTACATCTCCCATTTTGGTTTAAACTGTTATAGTATTTATATCTGTTACTATCACCAAAATAATTATTGTAACATTCTTCTAATGTTGAAAATTTTTGAACTTGCTCATAAACATCTTTCCATTCATCAGAAGTTAAGAATTCTTGCTTTGCATAACTTGTAATAGTTTTATCAAATTCGACTATACAATCATAAAAACTTTCTAATATCATTAATGAATAACTATGTCTTTCAAATAATTTCTTATTTAATGCTGTATTAAATTTAAGAATCTCACAGGTTATATTTGTCTCAAGTCTTTCAAGTATCTTTTTAAATCCTTGTTCAACATTACTAAGTTTTGGAAAATTCCTATAGATTCTAAAAGCAAGATTGTCGATTACACCATCAAATATTTTACATCTATTTCTAAATCTTAAATCTCCATTACAAATATCTTCTAAAACATTTTTTGCTTGAAACAATAAAAACACGCATTTACTTTTTAGGGATTTTGAAGAAGCAATTGATATTTGATTTAATAGCTCATCCTCATCAATAAATTTAAAATATTGTGAAAACCCTAATACCAACATATTCTCATTATTATTTTCTATATAATTATAAAAATTTTCCATATTTGGACAAGAGTCATTATTTAGGCAAAAGGATGATAATTTTACAATTTTTATCTTTATATCCCCAATATTCTTTACAAATTCGTTATAGTCTCTTGTGTTTTCAATATCAATAAATAACGAGCTATTTAACGTGCTTTCATAAAGATAGTTCTTTACACAATCAATTGCTTTACTCTCCATATTTCCTCCTATTTATCGTTTATTATTTCTATTCCCACATTTACATTTTCTTTTACTAGATCAATTAAATATTTTTTTAATTTTTCAGAATCCATGCTTTTTATCTTTTCTATTACTTTTTGGTTTGTTCCCTTTTTATATTGCTTTTCAGCATAATCCTTAACCTTATTCTCGACAATGATATTCGGATACCAATCATACACATCATTCGAAACATATGCCTTTAACATATTTCTAATTTCATCAGCACTATCACACACAACAGCATAATTTTTTGCTATTTTCAGCATAAAACATTTGTCTTGGTTTTCTCTGTTATTCAACCAATCCTTTTGCATTTTTTCATTAATAAATTTTGTCGCCCTTTCAACTTCTCGCGAATCAGGATTAACCTTTAGTAAGATATTGAATATTTCCTTTGCATAAGATTCGTCCTCATCCTCCATCATACATAAAATAGGTGTTACATATTTTTCAGACCAATCTCTTGGAGACTCACTGTCAGTCTTAGACTTCCAAAGATTTCTAAGTTTTTCTCTTCCTAAATGAGAAATATAGTCCTCTCGAGTTTGTGCAACTTTTTCAGCAAACTCTGATTTGTTTTTCAAAAATATGCCATTGTTTGGTAATGCTCTAAAAATATTGTTTATGTGTTCTTCTTCAAGCCCTTCTAACATTGTTAAACAAGTTTTTTTGAAAATTTCATTTTGATTTGTACACAAATTATTAAAATCTTCTTTTGTTGTTGTTAAGCATTTCAAGAACTTCTCTTTATTGAAAGAATCAAGTTCTCCATTTCTCTTAATTTCGTACAAAATAGTAAGAAAAGTATTTAAGTTTTCATTAACATTCAAAGTTAACAAGTCATATGGTATTTTTATTGATTGAACCTTATCTTTCCATTCCATAATACATTTATTATAAGAATTTGTACGTATAGAATAATCGTAACTTTCTGCTACAATGGAATATTCCAAAATTAGCTCATCAATTTGTTTATTAACTGTATCCTTATTCCAAACCCAATTAGCATCGGCAGCATCAAATTTTGTCTTTAATAAGTTTAAATAATCATCATGATCATTTATTTGATTTGCCAAATCTATTAAAATACCGTTTTTGTAGTCTTCTAAATATTTCTGCATTCCATGTCTGCAATTATCTCGCGATATTAATAATTTAAGATCATTCTCTATTTGTTCATTTTGTATGCATTCTTTGCCAATTGACAACGCTATATCCAATTCTGTTGATTGAGTATTTGAAGTTGAATAATTTTTGGAATTTGCAACTCCACAGTATGAATCTATTATTTTGGACAAAGTCGAAGCATCTGTTAAAATATTCTTTCCATCAAAAACATAATTTAAAGTCCATAAAGGGAAGCTTAGATCCTTTAATTTATCTCTAACTCCTTCTCTAACTTGCTCAATTGAATTACACTTAAATTCAGGAATATTAAATATATCAGCAGTAACTTCAATAAATTTACGTTCTTCCGCAGTCATCTTTTTTATGTATTTTTCTTTATATCTAGGATTGTTATTAATCTGTAAATCAATTACTTCCTTGATCATATCTTTTAAATGAGCTTCACTCATGTTATCACTTAAATTGCCATCGCTCCATCTATATGCAGGCGTCGCATATTCTTTTAATAAAAATCCCATCATAAAAGCTGTCAAATTGCAAGGCATAAATCCAAATGGTTTTGATTTCAATATATCATACAAATGTGATATTCCGATACTACCTTGTTCTTCAAAACATTTATTTATCTCTTGTTCTATTCTCATCTTGATTTTAGAAATAAGTAAATTAGGCTTGTCTTCCCAATATTTTTCTCCTTCAGACAATCGCCATGCCCCAGCCAAATTAGTTTCAAGTTTGTTAACGTCTACTGTCGCCCTAAATGTACCTGTTGTCTCTTGTCTAATGCCACATTGAGCACCTACTAATAAAGTCGAAGAAGTATATAAATTCTCAATTACTTTGAAATTTTCCAAACCTAATGGATATCTTTTCAAATTAATATCTTTTAATTCATTTATTAACTCGTCATAATTTGAGAGTCTTTTACCTTGTACACATTGATTTGTGTGCAAAATATACTCGCCCTTTGATATCCTTTCATTCCATTTTCTCAATACCTCAGATGCCCTTCTATCATAATCAGATGCAAGCCCATTATCTTTCCCCCTTTGATATGCTGCATTTGATGAATTGTCAAAGTATTGTTCAAGCGAATCTCCACCTAGTACAGTTGTAGATGTATCAATAACAATTATATTTTCGTCAAATTGCGCTTCAGAAATTTGTTTTCTAAGAGCAATTGCCTCACTATCGTCTTTAGCAAAAGTAACAACTACATTAATTCCACTCATATTAGGCGATGACTTAGCATCTAAAAATACTTTCTTAAAATTATCAATTGTTGCACATTTTTTAGGAAACCTTAGTTTTAAGTAAGAAGAAAAATTTAATGCATCTTCTAATCCACCTTCTATTATAAAATCTTGAGTTTTCTTGCTATCTTTTAATTTTTGTTTTTCCTTCTCAATTGCAGACGAATCCCCACTCGCAATAATAGAAGAATATTGAAATTTATTAATCCCATTTGGTTTTTTGAATATACAACCATATTTAACTAATCTTTCAGCTATAGAAATCGCATTATTTTCCAATTCTGTTCCGTCAAAAGCATTGCTTAAATTTTTATCATTCGGCGTTAGCACTTCCACACTATCACCAACCCTGTTTGATATAGCTTGTAAAAGTAAAATCGTTTTAAATACCCTATTTTCTTCTTCTGTTAAATTATTTTTTGACAATCTATTATAAGAATCCAAAATTATGCGAATATCGCTCGCCAAATGTTCTTTTCCTTTTTCATAAAAGAAATCCCACAACATATCAATAGTCAAGTAAGGCCATGAATCTAAAGGACCATAATTATCTATAAACCACTGAAACCCTTTTATTTCATCACCCATATCATTTTTAATAAAATCAAACATACTTCTTTGGTTTGATTCAAATGCCGTTGACAAGTATTTTAACAATAACGCCGTATATGGATGGATTGGTAAAATATCATATAATTCCTTTTCTGTTATATTTGCAGCAGTTATTACAAGCTTTTTAGAAGTAGATAGATTACTATTTAAATCGTTTGCATACATTAGCCACTCTTTTAGCTTATTTTCATCTGATGTCTTTTTTAATGCAGCACCCATCAATTGAAAAGCCATATTTTCTGGCAATTCAATATTGCATGTAGGTTGAACGAACCTGTCCAATATTTTTTGTTTATCGCTGTCTGTATCGTGAAATAAAGCTTCAGACTTATGTGTAACGATAACCATATAAAAAGGTTGTGTGTTACTTAATTCCACTAGTTGCTGAAAGCCGGTAAGAGCTTGTTTATTTTTGTTAAAATATTCTGTGAACTCATCCCAAATGAATACTATTGCTTTCAAATTGTTGTTTTTTATAACATTTTCAATCCATGAACACAAGCCCTTAATATCTAACTTCATTGCAGTAATACCAACTTCATCGGCGACAAAAAATATTTTATTAATTAATGAAATTATATTATCTCCACTAAATGTTCGTAACTTATTCAATAATGTATCAACCGTATCCCCATCAAACTTATAAGAATATTTGTTTTTAATTAAATTATCAAAATATGACTTATTATCTGTATCTGATAACCAATTTATAATACAATCTTTCAGAGATTCTTCGGCATTGTCTTCTATACCCTGCTCTTTCATTGCAAGTTTAATACTTTCTTGTAAAGCGACTATTAAATGATTGTCGCTGGTTATTCCAGAAGAGCCATATCTATGAATTGTTAAAATTTTCCCTTGATTCTTTATATTTTGTAGTTTGTTAAACAAATCCTCGGATAAATTATCTTTATACCTTTCAAAGTACGATCTCATCTCCTCTTCTGATGAGTCTAATATCTTTTTTAAAGTAAGAACGGCATGAGATTTACCTGTACCATATGCACCTTCAACCCATATTGATTGTTTCTTTTTTCTTGAGAGAACACTTTCTACATCATTTAGTAATTTTACAAATGTTTTATGTGGATAAAATGTTTTCCAAAAATCCTTATCTTTTGTTTTTAATGCCTCAGGGTTTACCGTTGGCAAATAATCTTTATCTATACTAAAATAATCACGATACTTCATATATCTCTCCTAAATAAGATTTAAAACATCCAAAGATGTTTTATCTTTCCTTAAAGTAATATTATCTAAATCTAATGTGAATGATGTGTTGATAAATTCTGGATAGTTAATTGATAATCCTGATAGCATCTTTTGCAATTCATCATAATCAAATCCAAACATTTGGGCAGGGCTGACACCATTACTATCCAAACTAAAATTAAATAATCTACTAAGAGTAAACTGGTAATAATCTCCACATTCCTCTGCAAACTTGTACAATCCATACAATACCACTAATGGATTTATATTTCTTGATTTTAATCTTGTTATTGATTCCAGTTTATTCCCTTTCATTTCACATGAAGCAATATTAACGTCTCTCCCTAGTGGAGTTTTTAAAATTAGATTTTTTAATGAAGATATAATATTTGATATCGTTCCAGCACTACTTCCATCGCCAATTTTTTCTTTCAATTCATCTACAATATATCTCTCATTTATTGTTGTGTTATTGATAAACCAATTTATTTGTGGAGAATAAGCCAAATTAACATACATTAAAGACCAAAAATCTAATGTGTTCATTTTTTGTTGATCATATATTTTATTCATTTCAATTGCTACATCATCCGACTTGTCTATTTCTAATTTCAATTTTGAATCTCTAAGAAAGCGTTTTAGGGCTGTTATTTTCATCGACCCCAAATCATTATATTCTGACTTCCAAAACTCTTCTTTGTATTTTAAATATTTTTCTACCCATTCTTTTTCTACACCAAAACTTAAATAACAATCTAGGCTCATTTTTCTCTCTACTCCTTTTAATATCTTAACTGAATTATACACCAGACACCCACTATCAATATTGTGACATTTGAAACAATGTTGACAATTTTCAATTCTTAATCCTTTTTCCATCGAAATGCAACCATTTACACAATTTGCTTCACATTCTCTACATCCCAAGCAATAAGAAGATTTCTTTAAACAAGATTTAAATAACGATAAAAATTTTATATCAATTTTGGTTTTTGAATTGATCTTAATAACAAACTTTAACCTGTTGTTTTCTTCATGTACAGAAAAATTATATTCTGCTACTGGTTGATTATGCGGCATAAAAAGTAGTCTGTAATTTGTGTTATCTTCTGAACGACACTCACCTAAAGTTTTTAGCCATATTTTCCATTGGTTATTCTTTATTGTATAAATGGACAATGAATCTCCTATTAAACACTCTTCATATTTTGCATCTGGGACTTTTAAATCTCTACCATTATTTCTTACCTTCCAACCACCATTTTCAATAAATTCTCTTTCCTTCTCTTCTGTCTCAAATTTTCTATTAGAAGATTTTTTTATCAAATCTATAAAATAATCAACTTCTTTGGGATAACAAACTCTTTTCATGTATTCATGTTTTCCGGATGACATTGGACACATTAAACACCCAACACGACTATTACCTTTCTTATAACTATCATTAATAAGCAGCTTATTCCCGAAAATATATAAAAATAATTCTGCAGAATTCCAATCATCTATAACATTGAAATTGTATTGTCCTTCATGTTTTTCTCCTTCACTTACCGTTTCATACTTTGATCTCATTATGCTTTCATCTCGTCTTACACCAACAAATGCCATCCCTTTAAAATTTTGTTTATTTAAAACTTTTCTCAACAAATTTATTTGTGGTGTTGTTTTGTGTACAGCACAGCACCATCTCAATTTTTGTGACGGATAACCAAATGCCAACCATGAAGAACTTGTGTTTAAATGAGATGTTGCCCGAAGAAATTCTATTCCTTGTTCTTTACATTCTTTTTCTACTTTATCTACTAGTCTGTATGTATCAGGATTTTCCATTTTTGTATCACCAAAAATAACTTTAAACTCATTATGTGGCAAAGTTCGCTGAATAATATCTAAAAGAACTATACTATCCTTTCCCCCGCTAAATGCAACATAAAAAACATCAATTTTATTTTTATATTCAATGTACGTATTGTAAGCCCTTTTAATTGTTGAATTAACTAAAGTATCCATAATATACTTATTTTTTTCAACCATACTAGGGATATCAACAAATTGCAAAACACCCTTTTCATCCGGATTGTTGTCAAGTATCTCTAATTCCGGTTTTGTGTATAATGATCCACCTCTTATTTTAGCGACTAAATTTCCTTTATAATAATAAGAATTACTCTCTGCCCACATATATGGATATTTATCATCTTTCTTATAATTCCAATATTTATCGAACCCCAATATGTCCAATTCTTGATAGTATACCGGCCTAGGCTCCTTGCTAAATTTCAATTCTGAGTTTGTTAAAATATATCCACCAGTTGTACGATCCCATTCGTATGAGTACATTTTTTTCTCCTTCTATTCTATACGTTTATCCTTTGCGCTATTGTATCAATATTTTGATAGCGTCTTTTACCAATTAATTTAATGTCAAATAAATAACTTAATATCTCTTCTTTATTTTTGAATTTAATCTTTGAATCAATCAAAACTTTTTCTAAAAATTCATCGAAATTTTTCGTTTTAATTTTTTTGTTTACAATAAATCCTATTACTTTATTTACAGAATTTGAATCGCTTTCCACCATAAATTGAGCGCTGTAGCCTTGGATATAACTCTCTAATAAAAATTTATTCCAGTTATATCCTACATTAGGAAATTGAGAATAGTTATTAATTTCATCAAAAGATATATAACCTAAATCAGATGTAAATTTTGTCAACAATTCATCAATAGCCAGCACGTCAAATCCTATCAATTTCTTTTTTATAAATTTATCTTTATCAATTCTGATGTACTCATTTAAAATGTCTGCTAAATAATATTTTGATAGCTTAATTCCCATTTCATCTGAAACTGATTGAAGTTGTTGTATAGTAATTTCTTCATTTCCTGTAAATGTATTATACAACAATTTAGAAAATGCAAAATCTTGCCCTTCTTTAATAAACACGTATCTGCGGAATTTTATATCGTTGTTGAATAATATTTCTAAAGATTTACAAATTCCGGAGTCCCCAAAATTCAAATTATCTGAAACCAAAAGTGGGCACATTTTTGTTAACATGTCTATAACTTTATCTCTTAGTGCGAACTGCTCTCTCTGTATCAATTCTTCAACTAAATTTAAAGCCATCTGCAAATCTTGTTCATTATATTTAAATTGTTTAATAGAAAGATAGGTGTTTTTACCAACGTTTATAAAATCATTATCAAGATTTAAAATCTGCTTAATTTTTTCCTCCGAAACACCAATAAATAAGTTTCTAATCTGTTGAACAGTTATTGGTTCGTAAATAGTATCAAGATATTTTTTTATTTCAGATTTGAGATCAATTAAATTCTTATTACTTTGAAAATAAGTTTTTTCAAAATTATACTTATTAGCAAATTTCTTACTTAAATATTCTTTTAAAATTTGTTCATTTAAGATATTTGTACTGATGAGCTCTTCTTTAAATCTCTCATAAACATCTTTATAATATAACATAAAATAATTGTTATTAAATTTTTCATCTATGTAGTTAATAATTTCATCAATAATTGACTTTTCAATTATATTCTCTTCATCTATTAATCTGTCTTCTATTTTTACAGAAGTTGTTAATAGTGAATTTTCAACTTCTTCCTGCGAAATTTTTATTACATTAGAAAAATCAGATAAGTAATAATTTACTAGTCTTTTAAAATCTATAATACTTCCAATTTTATAACCATGTTTAAAGTGATTAATAAAGCAATTCCTTAATTGTTCTTTTTCAAGTTCTGATAAACTATCGTGTCTAAAACCTCGTTTTTTATCGATATTAACCTCTTTCTTTTCTGCTTTATCTTTATAAAAAAGATGACAGTCATTATAACCAATACTGTTACACTTTAGCAGTACTAAAATGTATTTTAGTATCGTACTTACGACATATGGAATTTGTAAATATTTGTTATTGTTTAATAATTTTGTCCCATAATGATCTTTATCATATTCAGCAGGCTCGTTTTTTATAAAAGAAAAACCATTATCCACTTTATAACCATTATCAATTAATGCATTACATATAAAATACATGGCATCCAACCAAGAATTAACATAATTATCAACTCCAAATACATCTACCTTTATTGGTATACAATAAGAATATTTTGTTAGTTGATTATTACTTACTTCATTCCAATCTATCTCACTAAGTCGAGTTTCTTTTTCGATATATTTTAGTTCAAAATCATCATTGTTTATACCATAAAATTTAAGTAACTCAATAGACATTTTACAAATTGCTGTTCCACTGTAGTTTGTTTCTAAAAAAAGATTATCCATGACTTGTTTGGGAGCTATGAACTCAGAACCCGAACTAGACCATAGGATCCTCTGACTCTGTGAAAATTTAAAATTAATAATATTAATATTTGGATTTTGCCTTATTAGACACCTAGTAAGAGTTACAATGTAATCTGCCCAATTATTTATTGTATAAATTTCATTAAAAAATCTAAATTCTTTTGGCTTTGTATAAGATAAGTTTTCTATTTTTGAATTTGGTTGTAATACTTTAAGTTTGTCACTATATTCAATTTTATTTATGGATTTTTCACCAACTTGGCTTTCTATCGCTTCCCCATTTAAAAATTGCAAATATTTACTCATTGCACAACTAAATGTATTATGATATGCATTATTTAAACTTTCAAAACTCTTATCTTGTTTTACAATATTAATGAAATCCAAATAATTACAACCATCATAACCATAATCATTGTTTATTTTTTTTATGGCATTAATATAATTATTTATTGTTCTTAATGATAAATTTTGATCCCTTAGCCAATTAACAAAATTTTCATCAAATTTTTCACTATTCATGCATATCTCCCTCATATTTTGGATACTTATCAATAATTTCCTTTAACATGGATATATATTTTGCTTTTATTTCTTGTGGCTTAACAATTTTTATACTTTGTCCATATTGCAATGCCCAATATAAAAAAGCCTGTTCATTAGTGTTTAATGTCACAAAAACGCCTTCATCATTTTCCTTTATTCTTGCATTGTTTCCATACCATTCTATAACATAATTAATAGCCTTAGGATTATCTAGCATTATAGTTATCTGTGTTGTATTCCCAGCAAACATATATATATGCTCATTGATATAAGAAGCTATATTAAAATCCTCTGAATTTTTTAATTTTGACAACGGCTTAATTTCATCATCTATTATTTTTACTTTAGAAATAGACTCTATTTTATAATTAGATAAATTATCATACTTATCATAGTTACAAACTAAATAATACTTTCCGTTATTGTTTATCATGAAGTATGGATTTATTATAAATGTTTTATCTCTTTGTATTCCCTTTAAAAGTTTATTTGACAAAATTTCATTATAACAAAAGCTGATTTTTTTGTTTTGTTCTATAGCTCTGCTTATAGTGTCTATAGTATAAAAAAATTCCTTATTATTGTATCGATTGACATCTTCAATTTTATAAATATAGTCATACCTTTTCTTTTCGTAAATACTGCAATCCACCATCAATGATTCAATTAAATTATTAGCTTGCTTTGCACTTATAGATTTTGATGAAAAAATAGCATCTACCAAAAAAGATAGTTCACTTTTATCGATATTCCTACTTATTAAAGCACAACCATTATTCCCTTTTTTTATTACATCAACTCCAAAGTTCTGTAATGCTATTATATAAGAAGCAATTGTTTTTACATCAGCAGTTAGTCCATATTCAAGTTGTAGTTTATTATTAATTTCTGAATAAGTTAGGCTATGATTGTCATCGGTATATTTTTGTAATATTTTTAGTATATACAAACATAATAGCCTTTTATCTGACATAATCAACACTCTCCTAAAGGCATTATATCACAATTTATCTGTTTTTGTATCATTTTTATATAATTTGGCAAAATTTTTGTATTTTGATTTTTTGAAACGACAAATATTCCATTTCAAACATGCAAAACTGTCGTTTCTTTAGTAAATAAGGCGATTTAATCCAAAACCACAGTTTTCACCCCACACTCTTTTGCATAATTCAAAGTCTTCTTTGTTCCACCATTTGTTCCATTAAATAAAGCTATTACAAGTGAAGAATTATTTATCATAAAACGATTACGTTCCAACATACATTCTGGTCCAACATAATCATCATAGATACAACGAATATTATCTAATTGTATAAGCAAAGACCTATATCTTTGTTTATCTTTTTCATTCCATAATTTGTCCTGAGTTTTACATGGAATGGCTCCAATAAGTTCAATAAACGGATATGTTTTTTTCAGTTCCAAACCCATCTCCGCACAAATCATATCAAAACCCAGCGCCATACCAGAAATAAATGTCGTATATCCATTTTTTATTGCTTTAATTATTTCATTCCTAAGTTGCTCTTTCATTTTTAAACACCTTTCATCTTGTTCGTTGAATTTCCAAGGCAAACTTTGTGGACGATGTCCCGTAAAACAACAAGTATGTGCATTCAACAATTTAACATAAGAAGATATTTCTTCTTTGATATTTTCGTAGTTCATAATGAATAATTCCCCTTTGGCTAATCTACACTACATATAATACCAAAAAATATCTCAATTACAAAACATTTTGACTAATCTACACTACATAGTTTGGATTGGCCATAGTGCTAAAATGTATGTAGTGTAAAAAATACATAGGGAGCAATGATTATGATTTCATTAAATTATGCTTTCTCTACTCGTGTAAGAGAAATTTTAAAAGAGAAAAAGATGACTCAATATAAGTTAGAACAACTAACTGGAATATATCATAGTACAATGAATGCAATAATGAATGATAGGTGTAAATCTTCAAATTTTAAAACTATGGCATTAATTATTAGAGAACTTGGAATGAGTATACCTGAATTTTTTAATAGTCCTATATTCGCAGATTTTGACAACTTAAATATTGACGACTAAATTTAAAAAAACACTGATTTTTCTCATTGAGACTTCAGTGTTTTTTACTTTTTATTTCAATTAATATACTCTCTTTAATATTTTATCTCTTAACGAGCATAAATCTTTAATACTATCATCAAAAGAAAGAAAATAATTTTTAAATTCTAAAGAGCCGGCTCCAGTTATCCATGCCTCATGCATATTTAATCTATCGTCAGCCAAATTAATTAAATTGTTTGGTTCATAATGTAGATAATAGTTTAGTATCAATGTTTCCATATCTTCCGAAACGGAGTACAAATAATCATATCCTTTTTTAAATGTTTTATCAAAAAGAATATTTATTAACTTTTAATAATCTATTTCTCATTTATAATTAAAACATTAACCTTCTTCGAATAAGCTGTGCAAGCATCTATGGCTATCATATTTTTTGTTATGAAAGGTTCAAAATTGGCTTTATCTCCAAATTCTTCGTATTCGTCTGGATTTTGTTCGTGCCATAATGCAGAACAATGCCAATGTCCACAAACTATTGTTTTGTTTGGTTCGTAGATTTCATATCTAAACATTTCTACTGGGTTTGTCCAACGAGCCTTTTCCCAACGTTCTTTTCTTGCTGTTCGCCAATCGCTATCATACAAGTAACAATTTTCAATGATTGGTATCCAGCCGTGAACGAATATGTAATGCTTTGTTTCATAGTAATCAATGCACATGTCTAAAACTTCTTGGAGTCTAGTTTCTTTTGCCATCTTTTTAAGGTCAAATTCACTTATTTGCCATTCTGGATATAAGTCGACAATTGTTTGTGCTGTTCCATTACATAGGTCGCCATAATCACTTGAATTTCTTTCAATCATTTGTTCCATCAAGTCTTCATGATTGCCACGAATAAGAATTACTTTGTCTTTGTGTTTCAAAACAAAATCAATTATTTCTTTTGGCTGACTTCCTCTATCAAACAAATCGCCACAAAGAATTATTTTGTGTTCAGGGTTATTTAAGTCAAAGTCTTTATCTTTTAAAGCATTTTGCCATTCATCATAAAATCCATGAATGTCGCCAGATACAAAATATTTCATAAAAACCTCTAATTTTAAACTGACTGTAATTTTTTTGTTATCTCAATAAAAAATTCTTTACTCCACAAATCAAGTTTTGTTTTGTCTTTTATGAAAGGCAATACATCTTGTTTTGCTTGTTCTATATCAAGATTTTCAAATCTTTCGCTTAGTAATGCTTTTAGATTATCAATAGTTAAATCATAATCTTCATTAATAAACTTTGATTGAACCAACTTTGCTTTCAAATTTTCCAAATTCACTCTTGCTCCAATTGACAAAAAGAAAATATAATCGTAAAAATCTCTACCTTTCACTCTTGATTTCCAATTCCTGCAAAGGCAAGCATGAATTTTACCTGCAAATAATGATTGCAAATCATATAATCTTACTTGATAAGGAGAAGGCAACAGTCCAAACTTAGTTTCATAAGTTGCACCAGTTGGTGGGTTAATGTCCACTTCAAACTTAATTCGTATAGCTTCTTCTTTATTGATAAATTTAGAATCTTCACTATCTTCATAGAAAGATAAAATATGTTCTTTTGTGTTACCCTTTAAGAAAGCAGATTTTATATTGGAATCAACAGATTTAATTTTCTCTGTCACATTGAAATTCAAGCCAAGTGATTTTGTCTCGTTTTCAATATATTGAAAATATTTGGTTAAATCAAAATCTGGATTTTGTGTTATTAATGAAAAATCTAAATCTTCACTAAATCTATCCAATCCATAAAATATTCTTAGTGCAGTTCCACCATAAAATGCTGCTTCTTTAAAAAATCCACCACGAGATAGTCCACAAAGAACTATTTCTTGAACAATCTCTTTTATGGCATTCTTCTTGTCTTCGATATTGTTAATTTGATATTTTGATAACATCTGGCTTAATACTTGTTGCATTTTACTTTTCTCCTTTAATAAATTTTGCAAGTAAATTTAAGTTTGTTGAGTGATATAGTGGCGCAAGTTTTAAAATGTCTTGCTTGTTTAATTCGTTAAACTTGTCTTCATCTATTCTTAAATCTTCAAATAGCAATCTTTCTAAATCTTTAATAGTTTTCACGGGAGATATAGTATAAAGTTTATCGCAAAGTGCTTTTTCTGCTGTTGCCATTTGATATGAATATTCTTCATCTTGAAAAGCAAGGACTCCCAAACTAAATACCGCTTTAGGAACATCTCTGTAAATAAAAGTTCCAAAACGATTTGTATATGTCTTAATTTTTTTCTTATTGTAGGTTGCACATGTAAATGTGTTGTAAACCGCTTCAGGAATTAATCCTTGCTGATACAAAACATAATCAAAGGATAAATAAGATGGCCCATAAATAAATTGTGCAAGCCTTGAACCATTTATATTTGGATTGGTTTCATAAATGCCTTTTACCAAGGGGAATAACTTTCCTTGCTTTACATCTCTATTTATTTTTGCTATTGGATTTGAATAATTAGCATATTGTTCTTTTAATTGTTGAGTTGTGACTATCATATATTTCCTCCAGATAATGCAATTATATAATATTATCTGGAGAAAATCAACTATTTTTATAATATTTTCTCCAAATAATGCAGTAAAAGTGTATTTTCTGGAGAAAATATGGTTTTGTAAAAAATCAATTCACATAGTTTAATGATATAAACTTAACTGCTTTTAATAATTTTTATATCATTGCAATGATACAAGCAACGATTATTTTTTACTATTACAAATAAAATAACACCAGAAAAATGTTATGCACCCCTAAAAAGCAACTTTAAAAAAGAACCCTTAAATCAACAAAGTAAAAATGACTTAACCAATGTTAAGTCATTTTTCTTATTATGCAGTTTTAACAAGTTTGATTGTTGCTGTTGCATTACCACTTGCATCAGTAGTTATATTTGTTATTTCAAAACTCCAACCAAGTGATGCTCCCCACCCTGCACCTGACATT
>CAJJXN010000030.1 GCA_905197115.1 uncultured Bacillota bacterium
CGAGGATACGCAAAAAAATACAGGGACGTGCTGCAAAACACGCCGCATTCCCTTTTTTTGTGTTGCGCCTATCCGGACTTTCTGGAAAGCTATGCCGGGCGCGGCTTCCCTGCCGGAGTGCAGGAGAGTGCAAAGGACCTTTTATATTTTGGCGGAGAGCTGAACGTGGCGGCACAGAAAGGGGTTGACCGCCTGATCGCACGCCGGATGCGTACCGTTATCACCGAGGACGAGGACGGAGACGGAATCTTGCCGGGCTATTTGCCGGAGCACGTGCGGCTTTTTGCGGCGAAATTACAGGAACGACTGCAAGGAAAATAAAAAAATCAGAAAATTTCGCAAATAGGTGTTGACAAAAGTCTTTTCCTGTGGTATGATATACGGGTGCCTGACAAGCCCCTGTAGCTCAGATGGTAGAGCACTTGACTTTTAATCAAGGGGTCACGCGTTCAAATCGCGTACAGGATACCATGCCCAAGTGGCGAAATCGGTAGACGCACAGGACTTAAAATCCTGTGGGTAGTGATACCCGTGCCGGTTCGATTCCGGCCTTGGGCACCACTTGTTAAATAAGCCTCATATCGAGGCTTTTTATTTTTTTAAGTTTTAAAACGATTTTTTAAGACAAAAACGAAAAATAAGTCTATATTTTTTTATTTGACTTTTATCTAAACATTTTGTATATTAATAATATAAAGTGCAACTGAAAAAGAGTAATGAAAGTTACTCTTTTTTGGTATTTATAATAATTTTAGGACATTATTTTTTGACATTTTGAAAAGTATAATTTATTATTTTCTTAATTAAAAAAAATTTTAAATAACATGATTAAAATTTTAAATATAATTTGACCATTCATTATATTTTATGCTACCATTGATGTGGTCTAAAAAGAGAGGTATAAATATGTTTCAGTATCATAAAGAAATTCCTTTTATAAAAGATGAATATTGGTGGGGTGGTATAATAGATGAAGGGGTTTATATGCCCTATAATCAAAATCATTCATTAAGAAATTTAAATGAGTCAAATTTTGGAAACCAAGTTACTTCATTTTTTATTTCGTCAAAAGGAAGATATTTTTATTCAAATGAACCAATTCAATATATTATAAAAGAACGAGTTTTAATTGTAGATAGCATGGAAGAAATATTTTTGGAAGACAAGCAATCGAATTTAAGGGAAGCCTATTATGATTGGTTTCATAAATATATAAAAAAAGACGGAAAACACCCATTGATGGATATGTTTGTTTTGCCTCAATATAATACATGGATTGAAATGAATTGGAAACCAACACAAGAAAAAATTTTAAAATATGCTCATGAAATAATTGACAATGGATATCAGCCAGGAATTCTCATGATTGATGATGGATGGCAAGAAGATTATGGGGTTTGGGAGTTTAACTCTAAATCTTTTTCTAATCCAAAAGAAATGATAAAAGAATTACATTCTTTAGGATTTAAAGTCATGTTATGGATAGTCCCATGCGTTTCTCCAGATAGTCTTACTTTTAGAGAAAATGAATCTAAAAAAATATTTTATCGCAAAAAAAATTGCGAAGAAGTTCAAATTATGCATTGGTGGGATGGCTATAGTGCAGTTTTAGATTTAACAAATCCAGAAGCTATCAAATGGTTGAAAAGTCAATGTGATCGTTTACAAAATGAATATGCTATCGACGGATTTAAATTTGATGGAGCAGATGATGATTTTTATCCATATGAAGGGAAATTTTTTAAAGAAATGCCACGAGTTCATCAATCTCGATTATATTCAGAATTTGCTTCTCAATACGCTTTAAATGAAATGAGAGCATGTTTTAATACGCAAGGAAAAGCTTTAGCACAACGATTGACAGATAAAAGGCATTCTTGGAATGATAGAGGGATTAATACATTAATTCCCAATGCAATAGCGATGTCTAATTTAGGATATATATTTAATTGTCCAGATATGATTGGCGGTGGTTTAGTAGGTGATTTTGTAGATGATCAATTTCAAATTGATGAAGAATTATTTGTTCGTTATGCACAAGTGGCTACATTTTTTCCAATGATGCAATTTTCATTAGCTCCATGGAAAGCACTCTCAATTAAAAATAACCAAATTGTGCATAAATGTTGTCAAATACATGAATCACTTAAAGATGATATCACTCTATTTGTCAAAGAAGCAGCTAACAAAGGTACTCCTATTTTAAGAAGCTTATGTTTTGAATTTCCTGATGGTGGATTTGAAAATATTAAAGATCAATTTATGTTAGGAGATAAATACTTAATTGCTCCCATAGTCACAAAAAATACATATTCTCGTGAAGTTGTTTTGCCAAAGGGAAAATGGTTAGACGATTTAGGCAAAGTGTATGAGGGTGGGCAATGCATTACAATATCTGTTCCTTTAGAAAGAGTTCCATATTTTATTAAACAAAATTAAAATTCCTCAAAAAGGAATTTTTTTGTGTAAGATTATTTCAAAAAAAATATATATTTTTCATCTAAAATAGAATATAATTAAAAAGAGTAATATGAAAGGAGAATGCTAATGAAAAAAGAATTTCTAAAAAAAATAAAAGAAGCACTTCTTTCGACTTTACCGATAGTTATCATCGTTTTGATATTACATTTTAGTGGTTTAGTGAAGATTGAAAGTTCAAAAGATATGGGATTATTTATCCTCAGTTCTATCTTTTTAGTTTTTGGAATGGGGTTATTTACTTTGGGTTCTGATATGGCGATGACACCGATGGGAGAGCATGTTGGAGAAGAGGTTATTAAATCGCGAAAGTTATGGTTGGCCATTATTATTATCTTTATTTTAGGAACCTTAATAACTATCGCTGAACCAGATTTATCTGTACTTGCTAATCAAGTTCCTGTTAACTCTATGCTCCTTATTTTAATCGTATCATTTGGTGTTGGATTTTTTTTAGTGATATCGTTGCTAAGAATTATTTTTAAAATTGATTTAAGGTTATTGCTTATTGTATCTTATTCATTTATATTTATTTTATCTCTTTTTTCAAACAAAGCTTTTTTACCTTTATCTTTTGATTCAGGAGGGGTAACAACTGGGCCAATAACGGTACCATTTTTAATGGCTTTAGGAGTAGGAATTGCTTCCGTTAGTGGCGGTAAAAATAATCGTTCAGATAGTTTTGGAATGGTGGCTCTTTGTTCAATAGGCCCGATTTTAGCTGTTATGTTAATGAGTTTGTTTGTAAAAAATGTTCTTATTTATGAAGAAACAATTGCTGTTTCTCATGGAAGTATCTTAAAAGACATGCTATTTGGGTTTGGTCATTCTTTAAAAGAAGTGGGAATTGCTTTATTGCCCATTTTAGTGTTTTTTTATATTTTTCAATTTTTTACAATAAAATTGCCTAAGAAAAGATTAATTAAAATTTTTGTGGGGATTTTGTATACTTATTTAGGATTATCATTTTTCTTGACATCAGTTAATATTGGCTTTATGCCTATTGGAACTTTAATTGGTGAAACTTTGGCTGATTCTTCTTATTATTGGATTTTAATCCCGTTAGGATTTATTATGGGAGTTTTTGTTGTATTGGCAGAACCTGCAGTACATACTTTAAACAATCAAGTGGAAGAGATTAGTGGGGGAACGATTTCAAAAAAATCAATGCTTATAAGTTTATCTATAGGTGTAGGCATTTCTTTAGCTTTATCGATGATTCGTATTATATGCAAATTTAGTGTGATGTGGTATTTAATACCTGGATATTTAATTGCTTTAATATTAAGCTTATTTGTTCCTAAAGTGTATACTGCTATCGCGTTTGATTCAGGAGGAGTTGCTTCTGGACCAATGACAGCTGGATTTATTTTGCCTTTTGCTATTGGTGCATGTTCTATAACCGGAACAAATATTTTAGAGGGTGGCTTTGGAATTGTAGCGATGGTTGCGATGACGCCTCTAATTACAATTCAATTATTAGGTTTTAATGCAGTAATGAAGGAAAAAATTCGTCGTCAAATTAATGCAAAACGTATACAAGAAAAAGATGAAAATACCATTATTTACTTTGATTAAAGGAGTAAGATAATATGAAAGAAAAAAAGAAAAATTTAAAGAAAAAGCAAACCAAAAGCCAAATTCAAAAATTAGAGTTAATGATAACGGTTTTAAATCGAGGAAAAGCACAAAAGATAATTCCTTTATTTGAAAAATATGATGTTACTTTACATACCATTTTATTAGGACGAGGCACGGCTAATTCTGAAATATTAAGTTATTTAGGATTGGCAGAAACTTCTAAAGACATTGTTTTAAGTTTTGTAAAAAAAAATAAAATTCTTTCTATTTATGAAGAATTGAATCCCTATTTAAAACGAAATGGGAATGGAATCTCATTTACAATTCCTTTGACGAGTATGGTAGGAATGACAATGTATAAATTTTTAACAAAAGGAGCATAAACATGAACCAAGAAAATAAATTTGAAGTAATTTTTTGTATCGTAAATCATGGTTTTACAGATGTAGTAATGGAAGCAGCTAAAAAGAATGGTGCGCGTGGTGGAACAATCATGAATGCAAGAGGAACTGCAACCGAAGAAACAGAAAAATTTTATGGAATAGCAATTACTCCTGAAAAAGAAATTGTTATGATTATCGTTGAGCATGAAAAAAAAGATAGTATAATGAAGGCGATTTATGATGAAGCTGGATTATCTAGTTTAGGGCAGGGAATTGTATTTTCACTTCCAATTTCTCATGTCGCTGGTATGAATATAGAAGAAAAATAAAAAAAAGAAAAAATTAATTTTCTTTTTGCAAAGAGATTAAAAAATTTTTAATCTCTTTTTTATTTTTTAAAATAATTATATTCTTATTCAAAGTTGCGCACATATTTAAAATCTTAGGACGACTTTGCTTATAAAAATCTTTTCTAACCCATTTTAGAAAATCTTTAGATAATTTTTCATTGCATAAAATACTTCTTGATTCACGCGGTTTATTTTTAAATTGAAAATAACGTTTAATAACACGAAAATAACATAAATAGCTCTTCATATCCAAAAAGATAATCGTATCACATAATTCAAAACGCTTTGTCGCTTTTTTTAAAAAGTTTCCGTCACAAATCCATTTATCTTGAGAAATAAATGAATAAATAGTATTTTCGATATCATTTAATTCGTTTTCTTGCCAATCATGTTTCCATACAATCGTATCTAAATGAAGATATGGAATCTTTAAAATATGTGCAATTTTTTTTGTCAAAGTAGATTTACCACTTCCAGAATTTCCTAAAACAACGATTTTATTCATATGCTTCCCTCTTTATAAAATTATATAATATCTAAAAAAAAATAACAATATACTAAAAAAAATTTAGATAGCAAACTAAACTCAAATAGTGTATACTAATTGAAAGCGTGGTGATTTCTATGGATTATAATGATGAAATGATATTCAATATCGATGAAGGCTTATTTGAGATGTTTTGGGAAGCTTATGGAAAAGATATTCCGTTAGATAAAAAGTTTATAAAAAAGATTTTCCGAATAGTTGATATAAAATATCGTAAATTTATATCAGAAACTTCTTTAAAAAATATAATAGTCAAAAATTTAAATGTATATGATATTGCTTTTTATATTTGTGAAGAACATTTATACAATATTCAATTTATAGAAAAAGAGAAAATACAAGAACTAGAATTAGATGAACGATATATAAAAGATTTAGTTTATTTGGTGTATGATAAATTAATTTATAATGATTATGATAATTTAATTGGTCATCCAATAAAGACAAAATATTGTGTTGAAATATCAACCTTAAATATGTTTATCAATCGATTGTTTTCTTTGATTTCACCGATAAAAATAACGAATATAAAAGATAAATTATTAATAGATATTTTTAATAAATGCTTTTTATTAATGAAAAGTACATTGACTCAATTAACAAATGGTCTGGAAACTGAAGCTATGAGTTCTTGGAGAACTTTACATGAATTAGAATGTGTTTTAAAAATAATTTATGACTCTAATGAAGAGGTGTCTAAAGCATATTTTAGACATTTAGAATACGGTTCATATCATCGAGGTGAAATTCAAGACGAAAAAGAAATGGAACGCATTGAAAAAAATATGCAAGAAGATATGGAAATTTTGCAAGTAAAAAAATCCAACAAAGAAAAATTTATTAATTATGGTTGGCTACATTGGGCATGCAAAAGATTAAATGAAGAAGAAATTAAATTTAATTTTTTAGGAGGTCTACAAAAATTAGCTGGGTTAGTAAATTATCGTAAATGGTATGAAATAGCAAGCGATGTTACTCATTCTACGCCTTTACTAGTTTATGCTAATCGTCATTATTTGTATCAAAGTACGCTTGCAATTACTTATGAATCATTTTTTAGAATTGAGACATTATTTTATTTGTTTGCAAAATCAAAATTAGAATTCGATAATTTATTTATTGAAAACTATATAAAGTTTAAAATGAATTATAAAAATAAAATTGAAAAGATTTATAGCTTAATTATAAAAAAATAAAAAACTTTTATGATTTTTCATAAAAGTTTTTTTGCTAAATAAATCAATTTCTATTTTAAGTATACGGTATGTTTTAAATAACCACTTGAATTGGCTAATAAATTATATTCTAAGGTAATTTGAATAATGCTATGTGCTGGTACTTTCAAATCATAAAGATAAGAATGCATTTCTGGATTATTTCTAAAATAATAAGGGAATTGCTCAATTCTTGAAATAGTATATTTTTTATCTAAAATATTGCCATTTGCATCTAATACCATAACCGCGCAACTACCATTATCTTTTAAAGCAAGTGTAATTGTTCTTTCTTTTTCCCCTTGATTAACAAAAGTAAAACGATCTTGGTAATCAATCATCCAGTTTCCGATATTTGCTAGACGACCACGACCATCATAGTGATTGGCATCAATAACGATTGGTTTACGAGTGACGCTATCTACAGTTATATAGCGAGTCATGTCTGTTCCAACTACATCACGACTTCCGCTTTGAGGATTTAAATGCGTTGCCCAATATGAAAGTCTTTGTGTGTGTTCAGTGCTTTTAATTTCACTATATGGAGTTCCTGTTTGAGCAACATTATCTTTATAGTAATTTTTAAAAGTTACAGGAAGTTTTTGAGGCAATGTGCGATCATTGAAAGTCCACATTGTTTCGTTTTCAACTACACCATTGCAAGTATCACGACCAATATATTGAGCTCCAAATTCTTTGCCGTCACGTTCAATAACATAACCTTGTTGTTCTGATTCTGTATTGATTAATCCTGGATTGGTGTAAACATAATAGGATCCTAAAGCTTTTCCACCTGCTACATTAAATAATACAGCAGCATTACTACAACCGCCTTTTACTGTTTTATTAGCGGTATTGAAAGCGTTAAAATTCAAGTAACTATCTCGAGTAGTACCACCCATTACATAAATTTGTTGACCAGCAGGGAGAACAATTGTAATTGGTTGATCGTTATTTGGTTCATATTTATTTGAAAAGTTATAACCATTGATAAATTCTTGCATTTGACTTTCATTCCAATTGGAACTATCGAAAGTAAATTTAGTATTATAAAATTTAATCCATTCATCTTCACCTAACCAACTGCCAGGACCATCAAGTTGGAAACCAACATTTTTGATAGTTACATATAAGTTATGATTTGTTGTATTTTTAACTTGATATCCATAATAGAATGGAACAGTAGGTCCATTATTATGTTCAAAAGTGAAAAATACTTCGCCTTCTATCATGTCTCTACAAAGAGCTTTATTTAAATCATTGTTTGTTAATAACTCAGGGTTGTTTGAATTAATATAAGTTCCATCTGGACGTTTGACATATTTGATTTCAGCAGGTTTTAATGGGCTTTCATCTGGATTACCATGAGTACTTAATTTGGCTGGATCAATTTTAAATTCTGAATCATATGGTAAAACAGATTTATGATTAGTTGCAAAAAGTTCTGTTTCAATAATACTTCCTTCCGTTACACCGTCTAAAACCACGAAAACAATTTCATTTTTCGTTAGAGTTTCAGTTGTAAAAGGTTCGCTAGATTCACAAATTAAATCTCCAACATAATTATAAATAGAATATTTAGAAATAGAATTTTTAAAATTGATTTGGTAAGTATCTGTGTATGGAACTTTCATTTTATAACCAATTTTTCCATTTGTTGTTGCAACTTCTAAAGTTGAACTAAGTCTTACTTCTGGTAATTTAGCAAATTCAATAACTGTATCTTTCATGCTGATTTGACTCTCACTTTCTTTTCCATTTGAATTACATGAACATAGTAGACCTATGCTCAATAGACAAGTTAATAATTTTTTTGGTATTAACACGAATATCACGCTCCGATTTGACGTTATTATACCATAAAGAAAAAAAATAACAAATCAAAAAAATAAAATTATTTATTTTAAGGTTAAAATAAAGCCTTTTTAATCATATGATTGAAAGAGGCGATAAAAATGACATATGTTATACAAGGCAATTATCCATTAGAAGGTACAATAAAAATCAATGGCTCAAAAAATGCGTCTTTATCGATTATTGTGGGCGCAATTTTAGCAAAAGATATAGTCGTATTAAAAAATATTCCAAATATATCAGATGTTCATGATTTAATCGAAACCTTAACTTATCTAAATTGCAAAGTAAACTATGATGGTTATACATTAACAATTGATTCTACACAAATAGTATATAAGCCTCTTTATATTCCAACTGTAAAAAAATTAAGAGCTTCTTATTATTTTATGGGAGCTATGCTTTGTTTATTTCAAAAGGCTGAAATTTATAAACCAGGAGGATGTGATTTTGGAAGTCGGCCAATCGATATACATTTAAATGGTTTTGAAAAAATGAATGTAGAAGTTCTTGAAAAAGAAGATAAAGTGATGTTGTCTGCTAAAGAAAAAATAAAACCTTGTAAATTGAATTTATCTTTTCCCTCTGTGGGGGCTACCATTAATTTAATTTTAGCATCTTTAAAAATAAAAGGAGTTACGATTATAAATAATGTTGCAAAGGAACCAGAAATAGATGATTTTATCGACTTTTTAAATAAAATGGGCGCACAAATTGATAAAAAATTAGATTCTATTATAATTAAAGAAAGTTCAAAATTGCATGGATGTGAATATACCATCATGTCAGATCGTATTGAGTGTGGCACTTATTTAATTTATGCAGCAGCACTAGCAAAAAAAGTAAAATTAACTAATATGATATCCTCGCACATTCGATCTTTAATTTCTATTTTTAAACAAATTGGAATTAAAATGGATGTAAAAGAAAATGAAGTTACAATATATGAAAGTTCACAAATTCATCCAATAAAAGTGATAACGGGACCATATCCAGACTTTCCAACAGATTTACAACAAATTTTAAGCGTTTTATTATTAAAAGCGAATGGAGATAGTGTAATTATCGATACGATTTATGAAAAGAGACTTTCTCATATTGAAGAGTTGAAAAAACTGAATGCTCAAATAAATATCGTCGATAAGAACGTGATTATTTCTAAAAGTGATAACTTAATACCAGAACTTGTTTATTGTAAAGATTTACGAGGTGGGGCTGGATTATTGCTTGCTTGTTTGATGACCAAAGGAATATCTACTTTAAAAAATACCCATTTAATCGAAAGAGGATATCAAAATATTGTTGAATGTTTAACTAATATAGGTGCAAAAATTGAAAGGAGAGAAGATTAAATGAAAGATAAATTGATGAAATCATTTTCCTGCTTATGTATTATTTTAGTTTTTATTTTGGTAGTTTTAATTGCTAAAAAAACCGATGTTACAATGGACAATTACATGATTTTGGGCGAACGAATAGGGAATAATCAGCATGAAAATTTCTTTATGGAAAGAGTAGATGAAAAAGTAATCAAAACATCTAATTCAACTTTTACATTGGAACATATTTCAAGTGGTCAAATGCTAAAAATGCTACAAGAAAATGTGAGCAAAAAAATAAATGGGGAATTTGTTCAAATTAAAGATGTCATTCAAAAATCAAATTGTATTTCTTTGTTTGCTGGAAATAGTGATTTTGTCGATAAAATAAAAATTGACCCGCAAACGAAAACAGCTACTTATGATTATGATGTTTTAAATCGACAAGTTGATATAACTGTAATGAATATATGCAATATAGTAGAAGAAATTAGACTATATAATTCTTATTGTGATATTATTTTGGCTAGTGCTTTTTTTCCATATTATGATTTAAATCAAAGTCAGTACCAAGAAATTATTAGTATATTTTGTTCTTTAAATCGTTCTCTTCAAGAAATTTGTCAAGAAACTAATCTTTATTTTTTAGATATAGGATTGTTAAACAATTCTAATTATTTAAATGAAAATACATATACTATTAATGATGAGGGCAGTCAATATTTAGGAGAAAAAATTTTCCATTGTGCCATTGATAAAATTTGTTAATAAAAATACTATGTATTTTTATTTTTTTATCAATTTTGCTTTACAATTATTGCTTTCATGATATAATGAATATATAAATTGAAAAAGGAGGTTTTCAATATGTATAATGAAAATAATTATGAAACAAGTAATCCTACTATAACAAAAACATCATCTTATAGTTTTGGATTAGTCTTTTTATGGATGTTTGCTGGAGTATTAGTGACTGCTTTGGTAGCATGGTTAGTTAGTGCTAGTCCAATGGCTACTGCAATAGCTTGGTCTTGGCCTTTTGTAATTTTTTCTGGAATTGTTCAAATTGTAATTGCTTTGACTTTAGGAAAAGTAACGGTTTTAAAATTAAATAAGCCAGTTGCTATTTCTTTATATTTTGTTTATGCTGTGATTAATGGCTTAACTTTTGGAATTTTATTTTATATGTTATCAGCAGCTAAACTATTTGCTATTTTTGGAATTTCTGCAGGATTCTTTGCTTTAATGAGTGTATTTAGTTTTATCTTTAAAGACGCTTTAAGAAAATCTTCTACATTCTTTTCAGTAGGACTTATTTCTTTACTTATTATGTCTTTAATTAGTTGCATTTTCTTTTATAACGATGGATTATTACTTGGCGTTTCCATTTTAGGCTTAATTGTATTTGGTGGATTAACTGCTTTTGATATGCGTTGGATTAAAGATGCTATGGACAATTCAAATAATCAAAATGGTATTGCAATTTATGGAGCTTTCCATTTATATTTAGATTTTATTAATATTTTCATGTATATTGTACGTATTTATTTGTTATCAAATAGAGATTAATTTTTTTAAAATACTTCTTATGAAGTATTTTTTTTTGCCATTCTATTTAAAAGTAAAAAGTAAAGTGATATAATCTAAATTCGTGAGGTAAAATTATGCAAGAAAAAGAAATTGTAATTGTTTCATTTAAACATAATGGTAAAGTTCATAGAACATGGTACCAAACATATTTGATTGAAGATACTCCTGATTATGTTGTAGTTGGTAGTACGCATTCACTTGTAATAGAAGCAGATGGTAGACGTTGGAGAGCGAATGAGCCAGCGATTACAATCTTTTTTAAAAATGAATGGTTTAATGTTGTATGTATGATTCGTGATGAAGGATTATTTTATTATGTCAATATGGCATCTCCTTCTTTATTTGAAGATGATGTGATTAAATATATCGATTATGATTTAGATTTTAAAGTCTCACCAGATTTTAAAATAAAAGTTTTAGATGAATTTGAATATAAAAAGCATAAAAAAATTTTTAATTATTCTGAAACTTTAGATGGTATTATTAAAAATAAATTTAAAGCTGTAAAACAAAAAATTATTCAAAAAGAATTTCCATTTTGTCATGAAAGTATTCTTGAATTTTATAAAAAATATGAATTAATGGGTCAGGAGGATTAGTTATGTATAAACAATATAAATTAGGTTGGATAGAAGTGATAACTGGTTGTATGTTTGCTGGTAAAACAGAAGAACTTATTAAAAGAATAAAAGTGTTGGAATACGCAAAGCAAACAATTTTTGTTTTTAAACCAAGTATTGATGATCGTTATCGCATAGATGAAATTGCCTCACATGCAGGAAACCATCATCAAAGTTTTGTTGTAAAAGATGACTTGACTCCTATTAAAGATGTAATAAAAAATCCCAAAGTAGATGTGGTTGTAATTGATGAAGTTCAATTTTTTAATGAAGAAATTGTTTCTATTTGTGAGCAATTGGCAAATGCTAAAAAACGTGTTATTGTGGCAGGTTTAGATACAGATTTTAGAGGAGAACCATTTTCTATTGTTGCTGACTTAATGGCAAAAGCAGAATTTGTGACAAAATTAAGTGCTGTTTGTAATATATGTGGAGCTCCAGCTACTCGAACCCAAAGATTAATTAATGGAAAGCCTGCGCATTATAATGACCCAATTATTTTGGTTGGGGCAAAAGAATGTTACGAAGCAAGATGTAGAGGATGTCACCATGTTAGCAAAGACGAAAGTAATTAAACCAAAAAAATCACTAAAAGAAATTTTAAATAAAGACTTTTTAAAGCAAGTGTTAGTTATTGCTATTCCAATTATGATTCAACAAGTTTTGATTACATCCTTTGGACTTGTGGATTCATTTATGGTTTCTGGATTAGATAATAACTTATCCATTACTGCAGTAGGTTTAGCAGCTTCAATTGAAATGATTGTCAATTGTATTTTGTTTGGAATCGGAACAGGTGTAGGTGTCTTTGCCTCACAATATTTTGGAGCAAATGACAAAAAAGGTTTGCAAAAATGTTTTTTATTGCACTTATCACTGAATATGATTATTGTTTTTTTATGTTGCATGAGTGTTTTCTTTTTTAATCAACAAATTTTATCAATTTATACAAATAAAAATACCGATCCTCAAGTAATTGTTTTAGCTCAACGCTATATTAAGATTGCCTGTTTTTCATATTTATGTGCAGGTATTAACCATACATTTATGCAAACTTATCGGATTATTAAAAAAAGTTATATTCCTTTATTAATTGGAATAATTGCGTTAATAAGTAATTTTTTAGTCAATTTAGTATTAATCAACGGATATTTATCTTTTCCTAAATTGGGTATTGCGGGTGCGGCTTATGGAACTCTAATTTCGAGTTTTATTAGTGTTATTACTTATTTTATAGTTACACTTTGCACAAAACAACCTTTTTTAGGCTCTTTAAAATTGATTAAAGAAAGTTATCAAAAAACTTTTTTTATAAAAGTTATTAAAAAAACAATTCCTCTTGTTTTGAATGAATTATTGTTTGGTATAGGACTTAGCCTTTATTCGAAATTATTTATGTATGCGGGCGAATATCAATATGCTAGTTATATAATGGCTGATAAAGTTGCAATGGTATTTTTTAACACTACTTTTGGGATTAACAATGCGGCTAGTGTATTAATGGGCGCAGAATTAGGAAAAGGAAATGTGGAAAAAACAAAAGAATATCGTAAAGGATTTTTAACATTAGCTATTTTTTATGGATTATTTATTGCTTGTATTATGTGTTTATTTGGTCCTTATTTATTAAAAGTATATGATAAACCGACAAAATTAGCTGTTTATATCTTATATCTTTATACGATTAAAATTATGTTACGCGTTATTAATGTAATTAATTTAGCCACTTTAAGAGTAGGTGGAGATGCTAAATTTATCTTTTTTATGGATTGTGGATTGCAGTGGATTGTAGGATTAAGTCTAGGCTTTATTTTAGTTGTTGGATTCCATATTTATAATGTTTTAATTGTTTTTGCTGTTATGCAAATAGAACAAATTGTACGATTGATTGGTATGACCTTTAGAATTAAACAAGATAAATGGGCTAATATTCTAATTGAAAGAAAAACAGTTATTGAATCACAATAACTGCAAAAGTAGCATCATCTTTTATTTGTTTAAGGTCACTTAGTTTTTCAAATAGATTTCGATTGATTAAAGAGGCATTTGTCTCTTTTTCATTTAAAATCATTTTTTCGATTTCATCAGTAAGTTCATCAATTATACCATCGCTCATCATATAAATTATATCATGATGTTGAAGTTGAATCTCATAAGGATGAATTTTTATAGAATCGATAATACCAATTGGAAGTGCATAATTTTCAATAACAATTAATTCATCGCCTCGTTTTATGATTGATAAAAAGGAGCCAGCTTTATAAAATTTAGCAATAAGATTATTTTTGTTGATTTCAATTAAATCAATTGTTGTATACGTATCGTAATGATTTTTGAGTTTTAATAATGAATTCGTTATGGCAATTCCTTCTTGAATATCCATTCCTGTTTTAATTGTGCTAAATAACGCTTCTAAAGTAAATTGACTTTCTTCATTTGCTTCAATTCCATTTCCCATACCATCACTGATACCTAAATAATATCTATCTAGATGAGAGGATGTTAGGATTGAATCCCCACAATGGGTAGCTTCTTTGCTATTTTGTCGATAAAATACATCAATTTTAGATGTTGAAACTTCCTTAATTGATAAAACTAAATAATTACTTACTAAATTATTCATATGAATATCAATGATTTCCATTTGACATTTTAAAATTGAATTTATAATAGGTAGAATTTTTTCTTTGATTTCACTTGTTTTACAATTTCCAATGGCAATATCAAACTGATAGCACTCTTCATTACTATAATTGTTTACAAATAAAATATCATAGTTATATTGTTGCAAATAACTTTTTATATTTTTATAAAATGAATTGGCTTGAATAAGTTTATCTTCTAAAAAGCTATCTTTATATTGATCAAGGATCTTACTAAATCCTAAAAATTGATTCGATACAACTTCTTTTAATAAGCATATTTCATCATTTTCAAATTTTTTTAATAAATAACTATTCATAAAATTATCAATTAATTTTAAATAAGCATCCGCTTTTAAACAATTTTTTTTGATATAGTTTATTTTATTTTCATTCAAATTATTTAAAATTCCGTCTTTTACATAATTAATTAGTAAATGATTGCCATTTTGATGACAATATTGGTTTTTAAAGCAATTAGCACATAGTTTATCAAATACTTCAATATTTGCTTGCTGAAGAATACGACTTCTTTTTGATTTTATAAATTGATTCGATAGCGTTTTAAACATTTTAGAAAATTCTTCTAATTTAATTGCAAATTCCTCTTTGTTTTTTAAATACATTTTATAATAGGAATCTTCTTTTACAATCGGCATCAAAAAACTTTGTGGAAATAAGCATAAGATAAATGTGGTTATAGCCGTTTCAATGAGTTCATATTTTAGTGTGTTTGATTGTAAAATGAAAATAAATAAAATAGATGTAACAACATAAAATAAAATTGAAATCCATTTCTTTTTTTCTTTAATAAAGCCGATAGCCAAAGAGGGAATAATCATTAAAAATAATGATTCATTAAAAGATGTTTTAAGAGCAAACATTGTTAAAAAATAGGCGGCACTTAAAGCGAGCGTTGATTTTAGGGATACTTTTATGGCGCTTAATAAGAATAGTAATCGAATTAAAATAATGGCAATAGATTTATAAGGAATGAAAGAAAAATAAAAAGCTAATAATAATGCAGAAATTATAAATGTATTTTCGTTGAAATACAAAACACTTTTTAATGGAAAAGTATGAATAATAAAAGAGAATAAAGCACTTAAAATAAAAGAAAAGCATAAAATAATGGCTAAATCCATTATTTGGACAGTATGATTCAATAACTGATAGGAAAGATATGTCAAAGTAACGGCAAGAGTTGCGCTAAAAGTATGATTATAAATGCTTTTAACTTTTAAAATTCTAAAAAAAGTAAATATAATAAAGAAAAGACATATTGCAAGTGCAATATATAAAGTGTTTGAATGATAAGTAACAATTGCTCCACTTAAAAAGCCGATAAGAGAGTACAAGAAAAAATCAATCCCAGTAAAAAAACAAAATGAAAATAAGGGAATGATTAATAAAATATTCAATTGTTTGAATTGATAAAAACAACTAATAAAACTACAACTAATTATAAGAAATATTTTAAATAAATAAATTACATTTCTTTTTGCTTTTGATTGTTCTTGAATGTGTTCCACAATATCACCCAAATAAAGTATAAAGATTTGAAATGAGGAATATTGTCGAAGTAATGTTTATTTTAATAAATTTCTTAAATTATTGACAAAAGTTTGATAATTTTGATTTTCTTTGTAATTGATAATATAAGAATATAAAAAGAAAACGATTAAAAAAAAGGAAATTATACTTAAAATAACATAGAAAATGATTTTAATTTTCCTTTCTTTTGATAGCTTTTTTTGACTTGAATTTGGCAATCTTTTCATGTAGTTTTCGTCTTCTTTCTTTCCTTTTTTCTTTCATTATA
>CAJJXN010000031.1 GCA_905197115.1 uncultured Bacillota bacterium
CGCCGTGCATATGGTTACAACTATCGCAAGAGAAGTCTATAAAATGGGAAAAAAATCTCCAAATAAATTTATTAGAGCTCTGTTAAGCGGACTCACATTAGCCTGTATTGGAACTATATGCATTATCTTAGTTTTATATGCTAAAGACAGCACTAAAGATACTATTGCCAGTATTCAAAATCAAAAGATATCGCAAAAGTTTGAAAGTCTTTTGCCTTATGATGCTACAAGGACTGATATCGAATTTAAATGCTATATTATTTCCGACAAGCTCATAGGTCAAAATATGCGCCTGTATACTGCAAATAAAAAAGATGAAACTTTAGGCTATATCATGACTTATGCCACCTCTAGAGGTTATTCCAATCCATTAATATTAATTTCTGGTTTTGATAAGAATAAAAATGTATACCGAACTGATATTCAATTCTCTTTAGAGACTCCAGGTCTTGGAGATAAAGTTGATCGCGCTCATGGTAATTTTTTAGATATGCTAAACGGCAAAAATCTTGAAAACAGTACTTGGGACGTCAAAAAATTTGGCGGAGATTTTGACTATATTACAGGCTCAACAGTAACCTCAAGAGCTATAGTTTTAGCTACTTCTGATGCGTTAAAAGTCTTAAATAAAACAGATATTGTCAAACTCAAAATCTGCAGCAATTAATATTGAGGATTAGTGTTTTACACTTATAAAATTATGAGTAGGAACGATTTAAAAACTGTAGAAGGCATTAGCTCCTCTGCAATAAAAAAAACAAAAGAAGGTCTAATTACTATTTTCTTTAAAGGACTGTGGTCAAATAATCCTGGATTATGTCAGCTTTTAGGCTTATGTCCATTGCTTGCAGTTACTTCATCAGCAATCAATGCCTTAGGTTTGGCTATAGCCACGTTATTAGTAGTAATCTTCTCCTCAGTGGTAATTTCTATTTTGCGTAAATGCATCTTCCGCGAAGTGAGAATTCCCCTTTATGTGGTGCTTATAGCTACTTTAGTAACAGTGGTCCGTTTTTATGTAGAGGCTTATTTTCCAGAGCTTTACGATAGTTTAGGCATTTATCTATCCTTAATTGTAACTAATTGCGTAATCATGGGACGTGCAGAAGCTTTTGCCGGACGCAATGATCCTATAAGAGCTTTTTTTGATGCAGCAGGATCCGGCTTAGGCTTTGGCTTAGTCCTATTTGCTTTAGGATCTATTCGCGAAATTATCGGCAGCGGCACCTGGTTTGCTGGTGCTTCCAAATTTTTGGGAAATTTTGGTGAAAGCCTCGAATGCCACATTTTATCAGATGATTATCATATGCTTATCGGTATCCTTCCTCCTGGAGGCTTTTTTGTTTTAGCCTTATTAATTGCTCTAAAAAATGCCTGGTCTCAGCGCAAACGCCGCAAGCTAGAAAACAGCCTGAAAATAGAATCCGTTCGTTATTAATATGCAAAACCTCGCTTTATGCGAGGTTTTTTATTATTTTATAATTGCAGTCTCAGTCAGCTAATTCAGCTCTTTAATCCCAGGATAAAATGCTCTCTGATATAACAGCATTTTTATGCATGTTTTATCATATGCATATTAAGCATTATCTACGCTAAATCCCAAATCTTTAAAAAGATTAATATACTCTTTAGGAACATTTCTTAATAAGAGAGAGCTCAGCTCTCTCCTTTCACGATAATTAATTCTTAATTTATCAAAACTTCTGCCATCGACAAAACTATTTTTAAATAAATAGGCATCCGAACGCACATCATATACGCTGAAGACTAAACGGGAAATTAAGTTCAGATCTAAGGAATTGATTTTGCCGATCTCCAATGCAGATAATTCAGCTGCCGGCATTTTATAAGGCATAGGATCCTCCAGCTTTAAGGATCTTGCTAAAGAATGAGCTAACATTACGCTGGCACGACGCTTAGATTCATAAGAATATCCTGCAATATGCGCTGTAGCACCCTGCAAATATGGCAAAAGCTCCTTAACAGAAATTTCAGGCTCGCCTTCAAAAACATCACACCATACCTTTAAATCAGCTCCTGAAGACAAAATATCATATAACGCTTGATTATCTATCACTGCCCCTCTTGAGGCATTGATAACAAAAGTTCCTGCCTTTAAAGAGGCTAAGCGGCTTTTATCTAGCATATGATAAGTCTTATCAGCGCCTTCTTTTTGCAAAGGAACATGAAAGCTGACAAAATCACAAGATATAGCCTCATCAAAACTGGCATTGCAGCTTTGATCTCCTGCCCTAAAACGCGGCGGATCATTTTTTACAACTTTTAAGCCTAAAGCCTGAGCTTTTTGACATACCTGTGAGCCTGTATGTCCGCAGCCGATCACTCCTATGCTCTTACCTTTAAAATCAATGCCATATTTTTGAGCTAAAACTAATAATACCGAAAGTACATAATCACCAACACTCTCGCAATTTGAACCTGGCGCATTGTCAAAAAGTATGCCTCGCTTGTTTAAAAAATTAATATCAATATGATCTGTACCTGCAGTGGCAGTACCAATAAAACGCAATTTATCTGCTTTAGCTAGTAGCTGTTCATTTACCTTAGTAACAGAGCGAATAATTAACGCATCAATTCCTGCTAAATCATCACCTACAATCTGACGGCCTGCTTTTGTAACTACCTCGCCGTATTGAGAGAAAACCTCTTTAGCATTAGGTAAAGCAGCATCGGCTAAAATTCGCATAAAAGCTCCTTAAGCAAAACAGACTAATATCAACACTACAACTGACTAAAAAATTATTCTCATATTTTCCGTTTGTTTCACGTAATTTTTTAAAGTTCTGATACATTCCACCTTGATTTTCGGCAATCGACATTTCATTATCATTTACAATTAAAATAAAATTTGAAGAGAGTAATGAAATATTATTTAATCCCTCAAAAGCTTCTCCTCCAGATAAAGAGCCATCGCCAATAATTGCAATAATGTTTTCATGTGTATTTTTTAAATCCCTTGCTTTCGCTAAGCCACAGGCTAAACTAATTGAAGTAGATGTGTGGCCAACTTTAAATATGTCATGTTCACTTTCCAAAGGAGTTGTATAACCACTAATTGAAAAATATTTTTCTTGATTTAAAAAGGCATCTTTTCTATTTGTTAATATTTTATGTGTATAAGTTTGATGAGAAACGTCAAAAATAAATTTGTCTTGGGGTGAATCAAAAACATAATGAAGAGCAATCGTCATTTCAATGATACCTAAATTTGACCCCATATGACCGCTTGTATAAGAAACTCTTTTTATTAAAATATTTCTTATTTCATCAGCAAGAATGTTTAATTCAGGAATGGATAATTTTTTTAAATCTTGAGGGGTATTTACTTTTTCTATCATATTAGCCTCTTCTTTCTCATTCTTATCTGTATTATAACATTGTCTATGAATAAAAGAAATATAGAGTTTTCTTCAAATAATGAAATGGAGGAAAAATATGAGTCATTATTTAACAAATCGGTATGGTTTTAACGATCCTTTTTTTGAAGATTTTTTTTATCCTAACTTGTCTTATGATAAAATGCTGAGAACAGATATTGAAGAAAATGACAAAGAATATGTTTTAAAAATGGATGTTCCCGAAATTAAAAAAGAAGATTTGAAAATATCTTTAAAAAATGGATATGTAACGATTATTGCAAGTTTTAAAGACCAAAATAGTGAAAAAAACAAAAAATATTTACAAAAAGAAAGATATTATGGATCTTTTTCACGAAGTTTTTATTTTGGAGATACTTTACAAGAAGAAGATGTGAAAGCAAAATTAAATCAAGGAGTTTTAACTTTACATATTTTTAAAAAGGAAAAGAACAATAAAAAAGAAAATCAATTTATTTCAATTGAAGAATAAAAAGCCCGATTTTTAAAATCGAGCTTTTCTTTATTTTACAACATTTTCTTCGATTAATTCTTTTTTTTCAAAACTTAAAGCATTTTCTAATGTGGTTTTACTAATTGCTTCTAAAGCTTCTTTCGTTAAAAATCCTTGATGAGAAGTTACAATTACGTTTGGAAAAGATAATAGACGTGCAGTTGTGGAATGTTCGAGTATATCATCTTCTAAATTTTCAAAAACATAATCTCCTTCTTCTTCATAAACATCTAATGCAACTCCAAAAAATTTGTGATCACGAATTCCTTTAATCAAATCTTCTGTTTTAATTAATCCACCTCGAGAAGTATTAACTAAAATGACGCCATCTTTCATCAGTGAAATCGTTGATTCATTAATCATATGATGGGTTTCATCATTTAAAGGACAATGTAGGGATACTAAATCCGACTTTTGTAACAACTCATTTAATGAAACATATTCAACAAAAGAAAGTTGATTAGAAGGGTATTTATCATAAGCAATTACTTTCATACCAAAACCATGACAAATTTTAGCCATTGCTTGTCCAATTTTACCTGTCCCAATAATTCCAGCTGTTTTTTGAAATAAAGTAAGACCCGTTAAACCACTTAATGCAAAGTTATTTTCTCTAACCTTAATATATCCTTTATGAATTTTTCGATTGACAGATAAAGCAAGTGCCATGGCCATTTCTGCGACAGCTTCAGGTGAATAGCTTGGAACGCGCATGACAGTTATTTGATGTTCTTTACAAGAAACTAAGTCTACATTATTAAATCCAGCGCATCTTAAAAGAATTAATTTAACATTTAATTTGCCGAGTATTTCAATGATTTCCGATGTCACATTGCAATTAACAAATACACAAACAGCATCAAAATTATTCGCTAAGTAAGCCGTATGAGTATCTAATTCAGCTTCTACATAATCAAGATCAATACTTGGAAAATGCTTTAATTGTTGGTCAAAAGAGTCTTTATCGTAGTTTTTGGTTCCATAAAATAAAATTTTCATTTCAATCCCCCTTTATTTTATAATTATATTTTACACTTAAATTAAAAAAAATTGCAAATAAAGTAATTTTTTTCTTTAAAAAAATGGTCAAAAAGTTACACAAATAAAAATAATAAATTTGACCTTAGAATTGGGATTTTTTTATTTAAAAGGTTAAGAAAAGTACGGAAAATACGACAAAAGCTATACTTTATTTTGTTGACAGTGGGGTTTTAAAAAATATAATATGGAGATGTTTCAAAAAAAATGGAGGAAAGAGAAAAATGACAAAAAGAAAAATCATTAGTTTATGTGTACCAGCAGTCGCTTTTGCAACAGTGGTTGGAGTTGGCTTTTCTGCATGGTTCTTCGATGCTAAAGTTAGCAAAGAAATGAATATTGGAGTAACGATTACGGACTCAGTTGGTTTTGGTGAACTCACACTTGCAAATAAAGATTATACTTTAGTATTAGATCAAGGTGGATCACAAAATAAATCAAATGTAACTGTAGGTGCATATTTAGAAGAAAAAGAAGCTGATAAAGATGCCGTTAAAACTCAAGAATTAACAGCTACTTGGACAGTTCCAACAATTACTTATAATGATACAAAAGATGTCGCAGGAGTAGCACAAATTAACTATACGATGAATGTATATGTAAAAGAAACTACTCTTGGCAAATACATTAAAGTAACGGGCGATGACTTTGTAAAAGCAGCTGAAGCAGTTGAAGGCTTTGAAGTGTATTCAAAAACTTTTACAACAACAGGAGAGAATCCAGAAGTTACAGTTAGTGAAGATTTAGCAAATACAACTGTAGAAATGACTTATACTTTGGCAACAAATTGGATTCAATACTATTCAATAACTGAAGCAACACCTGAAAGTGGTAAAATTTCTAAACCAACCAATAAAACAGATTATGATGCAATGGTTGAATTATTAGAAAATTCTACAGATGATATTCGAATTGAATTCGTCGTTGAAAATACGTCAGCAGCATAAAAATTAACACAATTAATTTTTCGCGTTTTTGTTTAAGCCAATACATAAAAATTGTGTTGGCTTTTTTTGAAAGGGTGCATTTTCTATGATAATGGCAGAGACTTTACAAAAAATTTCTTTTATCGTAGCTTGTCTTGTAATTTTAGGCATGGTGGTTGTTTTCTCCACCCTTTTTTGGCTATACGGACGTTATAAAATAAAATTAATTGATTATGGTTTTGAAGATGAGTATTTACAAAAAGAACTTTATAAAGGGTTTGAAAAAAACAAAAAGTACAGCGATTTGGGAAATTACTTTAATTATAAAAAAGAAAAGGAAAGAAAAATTCAAAAAGTAAGTAGTGCTTTATACAATATTTTATTGAGTTTCTTTGTGTTGATTACTTTTATTGCATTGGTTTTTAAAAGCAATGGTCAACAAATCTATTTTGGCAATACAACTTATTTAACAATTCAAACTGGATCTATGGAAACAAAAAATATTTTTCATAATGAATATAATCAATTGCCAAATAATCAAATTAAGCAATATTCTTTAATTGGAATTCAAAAAGTAAAGCAAGATGAATTAAAGAAAATGGACATTATTGCTTTTAAAAATAATAAAACTATTTATGTTCATCGCATTATGAATATTCATAAAGGTAATAATGGTTTGACTTATTATACTACACAAGGAGATGCAAACACTGGTTCTATGAGTTTTGAAGTAAATATGACCTTTGATAAAATCATCGGTAAATTCACTGGTTATCAGAACTTTGGATTAGGTGTGTTACTTATTTACTTGCAATCCAATATAGGAATTATTTCTTTAGTGTTTGGACTTTTATTTGTCATGATTACGAATGTCACCGAAAATAAAATTTCGATTAGTTATGATGGCCGTTTAGGTATCCTAATTGGTCCTTATTTACCTAAAGTTAAAAACATTCGTCGTCGTATTTTAAAACGAGTAAAAGAAAAATTGGATTGGGAAGAAAAAGAGAATCGTCGTCGAATCTATAAAAGAGTGTATATTTCTAGAGGAGATGAGAAAAAATGAGACATCGTCGTAAAATGATTTTAGTTATTCTCATCTTAGTTGGATTTTTATGTGTGGTAGGAACCGGTTTTTCTATATGGCTATTTAATGTGGAAAATTCGATTTATTTGCCTAAAATAGATATTTTAATTGCGGATAGTCAAACATCGGGCTCATTTTCTTATGATTTACCTTCTGGCGTTGTTTTAGAAGAAGGATTAGGCGGTTCTATTGGATCAGCATCGGGAATTTCTTTTTATAAAATTAAATTAAATGAGAAGACAAATCAAGAAGAATTTGTGGTAGATGTTTCTTTATCTATCTCTTTTTTAGAAAGTGAATTAAATATCGATAGTGAAAATCTTAAATTTGGCTTTCGCTTTGCGGTTTATGGCAAATTGAGTGAATATATTGAACATTCTGTTGAGTATTATCGATTGAGCAGTATAATTGATCCTGCAAATCAAGAAGAATTTAAAGATTTAAGAAAATTAGCGAGTAAAATTAACTTTGATGAAACGACAAATTATAATTATGAAAATCAAACGCACACATTCAAATTTACTACGACGATGTTAAATTCTTTTTTTACATATAAAAAAGGGAAACGTCCTAACACTCCAAAATTATATGAAGCCATGATGAATGACATTTTAAATTCAACTGAAAAGTCTTATTTTCAATTTGAATTATGGCAAGGTTAAAGAATGGAGGGAAAAGAATGAAAAAAACAAAAATTGCAATTCTTACTTTATTATTAGTAGGTTTAATAATTGGAGTAGGTTTTTCAACTTGGCAATTAGATATTTTTCAAAGTTCATCTAAAGTACAGCAATTAAAACAAGATGATATATTAGAAAATTATTCTTTTGCACCAGGAAAAAAACAATATGACAATGATGAATATACCATTTATTTATTTCCTTCCACTTTATATTTAACGCATTATATTCAATATTTAGATTCAAAAGAATCAATTAAACCTGAAGAAATATATGGTTATATAGAGCCTAGAATTGATAAAATGGGGAATCCAATTGTAGATTCAAAAGGAAATGTTATTTATGATAAAGTTATCCAAGAAAATCAAAAGGGAGATGATGGTTACTTAAATGAGGTAAAAAATAACCATAATTATCGGACTACTTCTCGTCCTTCTCAATATGATTATTGCTCTGATTGGGACAATAAAGGATTGTATGGAGATCCAATTTTAGATCAAAATGTGAATTCTAAATTTGCTATTGAACAATACAATTATCGAAATCAACATGAGTATGATCGTTTTGGTTATTGGAATTCTTTAAGTAAAGATGATGGAAGATGGCTTCCTATTAAAATTGTCGTGGACAAAAACTTTTCAAATGACTTTTATCAAGCTGTTTCCAAAAGACCTAAATCTGATATGGGGGACCCACGAAGTTGGTTTGTTTATTCTTTTTCGAATTGGTGCTATGTTGAACACAAAGAAGATGGAACTTATCAATTACCTTATTTTACAACGATATTAAATGAGCCAGAATTAGCTTCTTTTATTCCTTCAGATGTCAGCCAAATTTTTACATTAATGGAAAACTTTAAAGAATATGCTGATAGTGATGGAATTATTCGTTTGTTTCCTAAATTTTCAAATGGGAAAGGGTATGATGCAAAAGAATATAGAAATGGTGGTAGAGATGCTATCAAAATGCGAGTTACCTATAATGAAAATGCTGCAACATCATTAAAAAATGAAAATGATATTTATTTATCTTATTTAAATACGCCGGATAAAATAACCTATCGAAGTGGCTGGACACAAGTGAGTCCTTTGAAAGTAGTTTTTTACCCAAATATGATATTAGAAAACTATTCTTCTATTCAATTTCAATTAGGAAATTTAAGTAATTCAGTAGCTTCTTGGCAAGGTAACTGGCAAGATTTTTATAAAGTAGATGAGAAAACCATTCAACAAGTCGTTGATTACTATGGAACAGGTTATTATAATTTATATGTTTTTATAGGAAATTGTGAGGGACCTTATAATGGTATTTATAGTGGAAACCTCAATAATGTTTATCAAGATGTCGTTAATGCTGCCAATGGCGCTGATATTCCTTATTTTAAAGGTAGAAAATTAAGAGTCTTAGATGAAATGGATTCTAATTTAAAAGCAGCTAAAGTTTTAAATCGTCCTGTACGCTTGTGTATTGAAAAAATACGTGATATTCGCATTATTCAAGATATTTCTAAAACACCGGATGAAGAAAACATTATTTCAAAATATTTAAATGAAAAACAAAGTTTTCGTTTAACAAATTATTCTGTTTATGAAATGGAATCCTCTTATAATGAAATCGAAAATATAGGTTCAAAAACGCCTGTTAATCAAGAAAATCCTTATGTTTATTTACTTCGAAATGTTGATTTTACCGAAGTTTCTACTAGTCGTTTTCAAATTCGATTTGGAGATACATACTTAGAAGACTTACCTTTTAATGATAAAATGGATGAAAATATCGACATGATTTTTGATCCTACAATTGAAAATAATAAAGGCACATTTAGTAAAGAACAACGTTTTATTAATGCATTTAGAAGTGGCGATGCAGGTTATTTTGAAATGGAAACGATGAACGTATTGCAAGAAAATGGAACTTATTCATCACAATTGTTTTTTAAATTAAAGAATGAGGATATGCGAGGAATATATGACTTTATGATTGTATATAAAGATAATAAAGTTTCTTTATATACATATCGTCATACAAATATCTTTTTAAAAATATTAGCTCATGATGTAACTAAAATAGATGAACAAGGCTTTGTTCAACACAAAAGTGAAACTTGGGGTGAACAGTCCAATGCTTTAATCTTTCAAAAAGAATACCCTATCGGAGTAAAAATTCAATATGGTGATTTATGTGAAGTTCCTGGGGAACGTTCCAATAAAGATTTTGAATGGTGGAGTCCATCGTTAGAAGGATGGACTATTGAAAAATGTATCAATAATTATGTAGAATCTTTATTAAAAAGCCAATATCCAAATAAAACCAAACAAGATGTGATTTTACGCGATCATGTAACACAAGCACAAGTTGCTTATTATGATAAAAATGACCAATTAACATTTGAAACTTTTAAAATTCGAAAAAATTATATCTTTTATATTGTTGTATTATAAAAAGAAGATTTTGATATCTTCTTTTTTTTATATTAAATAAATTTACTTTTAAGATGTTATTTTAAATTGCTGTATTTTTATAAAATTAATAAATAAAGGAATGATAAAAGCAAGAATATTGATGATTAACAACATATATAATAAGTAATTCCAACCATAATGATCGACGATAACACCAAGAAGATAAGAACTAATGGTGCTTCCTACATAACAAAAACCATTTAAAATTCCCGCCACCATCCCTGAATTTATTTTGTTTCTTAAAAACAAAGGAGCCATGCTTGTAATAATATTATTGATTCCATGCATAAATAATGAAATGAGACAAAAAAAGAACAATACAATAAACCAATAAGGTGTTTTAAAAAAGAAAATAATAATTGTAAGACTAATCGTAGACAATAAAAATAAGAGACTAACTAAATTAATGATAGAGTTGATTTTTTTAGAAAGACTTACTGCTAAAATTGTTCCAAGAGTTCCAAGAATAGGTAATATTAAAGTTAAAGAAATCGAAAGACTGTCGCTAAAATTGTACTTTTCTTGTAAAATGGATGGAAGCCAAATCGTTAAACCATCTTTTAATAAGTTATTAATGATTGCTAAAAAAGCGAGAACCATTAAAATAATAAGAACGGATTTTTCTATGTGCTTTTGAATGTTTTGTTGAGAGTCATTTTCTATTTTTTCTTTTATTGTCGGATTACATGTTAACTTAGGATAAAAGATTAACCAACAAATTCCTACTAAGAACATAAGAATAAAACTTAATAAAAAGACATATTTAAATCCATTAAATAAAGCAAACAATGCACTAATTCCATATATAAATAGTGTTCCACAAGCAACCGTAGTACCCATTACAACGACAGATTTTTTTAATTCTTGTTGTTTTAATTGACTTGCTAATATGTAAATTAAAAGTGGCCAAATAAAAGATTGAAGAAATCCATACAACAACCATAAATATTTCATGCAAGCAAATGGAATATCAAAGAAAGCAACAAAATTAATAAAAGCAGATACGATTAAAACTAAACCAATGGTTCCCCTTTTGTTATAATACTTACAACATAAACCATTTATAATTTGGCCAATACCATAAGCAAAAAAGAAAAAAGTTGTAACTAATCCTGCGCTTGCATGATTAATTTGATAATAGTTAATTATAGAAACCATATTAGAGTTATAACTATATCTTCCTAGATATGAACTTGTATATACGAGCCAACACATAAAAATGAGCCAATTTGACTTTGAATTTTTCATACACTACTCCGTTTAGTTTTTTTTATATTTTACTACTTTTATACAAAAATAAATAGTAGTTTTCAAAAAAATCGCATCAAATGGAATTTATTTTTAAATTATCTGTGAGAGTCATAGTTATCTTTCATAATCTTTTTCATATCTTCATTTTATTTTATATGAATAACTAAAATAACAAGGTTTACATTCCATTATTATATTCATAATTTAAGGTCATTAAATAATTACTTTGTCCTAACATTATATAATTAAAATGATGTGTTTCTTTAACATATATATAATGTAATTTTAAATCTTGATCATATACTTCTTCAAATAAAGTATTATTATCAAAATCTTTAATTTGAATAACATCTAAATTATTTTTAAGTGTTGCAAAAAAATAGATTCTATCGTCTTTTTTTAAGGTTAAATTTTCTATATACCAAGAATAAAGAAATAAAGAACTATATTCATCATCATCTTTTAATACTTGAATCATATCAATAGGAGGCTTTGCATTATTAACATAATACAGCGTTATTTTTTCATAAAGACTAGCGATTCTTTTAGAATTCAATGTAATACTTGATCTATAATTTTCTATATAAGTTTCAGTTAGAGTTAAATCATAGTATCCTTCTTTTTGAACAAAAAAACCTCCGTTTGGTTCAGGGATAATAGGAGTACTCCACATAATCAATGTGTTCGATAATATATTTTGATTTTCACAAATTTGAATTGTATCTCCTCTGTTGAGTGGTAGATTAAAAATTACATATCCATATCCTTCTTTTTCAGATTCATTAGATGGTTTTATGATTTCATATTTAAAGTTATAAGTATCTTTATTGTTTATAATTAATGCATAGTTTGAAACAGTAGTGTTAGATGATTTTAAAGTTTTCGTTTTTTTCAATCCAATTGAATAAACGATGAAAATAGTTATAACAGCTACAATCAACAATATAGATAATAAATAAATGATTTTTTGAAACTTAGAAATTTTTTTGTTTTTAGAAGTAATTATTTTTTCGCTTTCAAGATCTAAGATCAAGTCTTCTTTTACAACATTAAAGTAATCGCATAATCGTGAAAGATTATCTTCATTTGGAATTGCTAATCCTGTTTCCCATTTGGCAATAACACTTCTACTTAGATGTAATGCTTCTGCTAAGTCATATTGCGAAATATTTTCTTTTTTTCTTAATTCTTTTAATTTTTCTTGGAATAACATAATTCCCACCTCCACTATTATTATAGAGGAAAGCGAGTATTTTATTTGGTTCTTTATTAATTAAAATGGTTCTTTTTGTAATATGTCATAAAATTTTTTGAAAAATTTTAACCATTTTTTATAAATCTTTTAAATTCATATTATTAGAATTAAAAAAAATATTAACGGTTTAAAATATAATGAGTTCATTATTTATAATAATCATCATTTTCTTCATATATCAATTGTGTTTGTTTTGATATGTATTTTAAAATTGGAGAAATATTTTTTTTATTTTTTAAGAATAAACAACTACCCCAATCGTAATCATAAGATATAAAGATTAATTTAATATTTTTCATAACTTGTCTTATTTTATTTGCATCAAAAATATCATCATAAAGAAAGAAAAAATTTTCATTAGATTTTTCTAAAACCAAACAACAATCTGCCTCTAAATCATTTTTCTTTCGTTCATTTAAAGGTTTACTATTTGAAGGGTTTAAATAATATGGTGGAGCATCATCAAACGTAATAGGCATATCTTGAAAATAATATACATTTTTAACACTCAATGTATGAAAAAAGTTTTTCATATCAAATGCAGATAAACCTTTAAACCAAATTTCATAAAGTCCTTTTTCTCTAATTAAGAATTTATAATAAACTATTTTTCTCATTTTTATTCTCCAATAACAAATTGTTGTAATCATTACTAAATTGAGTAATCTTATCGACGATGCAGACTATTCTTTTATATTTTTATTATAACATGTGAATTATTTTTTTCAAAATCATTCTATAAAAATAATTTTAATTGATAGTCTACGTAAGATTAAATCTCGTTTTTTAAAAAGAAAACAAAAACAAACCTTAAAATAGAAATCTATTTAACAATTTTTTATAGGACATAATTGTGTGAAAATTTATAAAAAACAAGAAAAAAAGTTCTAAAAACAATATGTTTTGGAACTTTTTAAGACTCTTTTTTTTTTATAATAAACTTTTGCGTCACAGTGAGAAGCAAACTCATATCTTATTGTTAAACGTTTATTTTTATAATACGGCTTCCCATCATGTCCTAAAACACCTTTATCAAGGTCATCATATATAACTATTAAACATTTATTTTCAATTATTATTTCAGTAGCTATGAATCATGCATTGCATCCATATCTAATTTATTTTTAATGATATAATTTACTTCATCCATTTTGTATTATCTCCAAACGCAAATTATAACCGTAAAACTTTTAATTATCAATATTTTTGCAGTTAGGGTATTGAATTTCCAAAATTTAACTATTTTTATGTTTGGGGAATGTTTTTTTATTAATATTTGTAAGATTACCTAACTTTCGCTTTCTATAAAATCAGTCGGATAAAATAATCGTTTGATAATGTGAAACCACCTATACCAAATCGTTTAACTAATGGGTGTATTAATAGCGATAAATTTCACTTTATTTCTTGTACAGTATTAATACTTTTTGTTATATTATGGATAAATATACCCTATACGTAGAGACTTGAATCCCTTGAAAAGCAAAAAAAATTTGACACTTTTATTGTATCAAACTTGATTTACTATAATGGCAAAGATGTACTACTATAATACAATTTGCATACCCCTAGTTTTTCTGCATACCCTTGGCATAATATTGCATACCCTTTAAGAAAAGTGCATACCCCTAATTTTTATTGACTAGTGTATGCAGTGCATTATAGATATTCTAAAATATGCTCCAAATCATTTTTGATTAAGGATTGCATACTTTCTTTATATTTAGACAACTCCAAATTTCTTAATTGCTTGCTATAATGTTCGTCAACTCAATTTTATAAATTAAAATCTGATTTAGCTTTTCTAAACATTGTCTTACTGAAGTACCTTTTTCATCTTACAACTCTCTTAATATAATATCAATATTATCGTTTATTTTATTTTTTGTATCCCATTTCGCCAAACAACAAATTAGTCTAAATCCACGCACTCTGATAAAAGACCTTTCGTCATTTAGCATTTTCAACAATAAATCAAAATAATTATACAACTCATTTGATTCGGTAGTAATAACTTCCAAATCTAATAATGTTTTATACGCACTATTATTATCTTTGTTATATAAGTTTTCTATTTTTTCTTTCATAGCGAATACATTGTCACTCCGTTAAATTGAAATTTATAGTATCAAATAGCGTTTCCGTATCTCAATATGTAGTGAGAATAATTTTCGTCCACAACGACAAAGCCATTTTTTTCATAAAATTTCTTGGCGGGATTACTCTTAAAAGTATCTAAAAATATCGGTTTATTCAATTCATCTGCTTTTTTAATAAAGTCTTGTAAGATTAAAGAGCCTAATCCGTTGTTACGATATTCGGGTAACAAGGTAAAGACATCTACTACAATTTTAGAATCTTCTTCTTTATAATAAACATATCGGCGGATAGATTTTTGACTACAATTTTAAGAAGATTAGTTTTTAATTGTTTCAAATGACTTTCCATAATAGACATATCGCAAACACCAAAAAACTCTAATATATACTTTTCAAAAGCATCTATTTGGCACTTTATATAATTGTCGTGGTCAGCATCGGTATATTGAACTAATTCATAGGTTTTCATTATGGTTCGTTTATAATTCTCCATTAAATTGAAATTTGTAAATCAAACAATATTCTCACCCAAGATTATTTTTGGCATTGTTGTTAAACACCTATTCCAACGTTTATAGAATTTTTCTATGCCGAGTTTTCCGACTCTTGCATGAACTTCTTCATTTTCCAGCACCCAATACAAGACATATGTTACCTTACCTACATTTCTTGTAATACGAACGGGTAATTCTCCGTCTTTAACAGCATTGAAATCTTTTTGTCGGTGAGTACGTTTTATATAATGTACATCAATAACACCTTCTTGCTCCAAGTAAAATTCCGCTACTTCCTTCATCAGTTCTTCGATTTCATCTAACTTGGTCAGTTTTGCCTCATATATACATATCTCATTAAACATAAAACACCTCCGCTAAATTACTGTTTATCTTTCCTTCCAAATACATCAAAAAAGTATAAACGCAGTTCCTTTCATAAATTTTTGTTTTAAATAATTACACAAGCTTCATAACTATCAAAAACCATAACCATTATACACTATTTTCTTCAAAAAATCTATTCTATAGCACAAAAATCCAACCGCAATATAAACTTAAAAAAGGTTTAATACTTGAAAATCTGCTCAATTTTCCTTGTATCAAACCTATGCTTTTTAAATGGCGGAACAGGTGGGACTCGAACCCACGCGTAACGGAGCCACAATCCGCCGTGTTAACCACTTCACCACACCCGCCATATTTTTCCCGTCACAGGCATTTCGCCATATGACGTTGTTTATTGTACCATAGAAAGAAATATCCGTCAAATAGTTTTCCGAAAGATTTTTTTCGTCCATCACCTGTCACAAAAAAATTCTCTTACAATATATAAAGAGATTCATTAAAGGAAAGAGAGCGATCCATCCCCGGTGCAGGGGATGGGGCGCCCTCGCTTCTCCGCAAGAGCTATGGTGCCTCTTCACCCCAGGCCCCAACCTCTCCCCTTCCTCCGCTCCTTTATATGTTGTATAATAATAAACAACTTAAAAGCACTGGTTCCAAGCAGGATCTGTTATACCAGTGCTTCTTTTTATTATTTCTCCTTTTATCAATGAGGTACACACCATGGACAACAAACCTTTCCGACAGGGCACCATCGATCAATTCTTAGACGATCTCGGCAGCAAGAAAGCCGCCCCCGGCG
>CAJJXN010000032.1 GCA_905197115.1 uncultured Bacillota bacterium
TACTTTCATTGAGGTGATGGATTATTTCAAAAAGATGATCAACCTTTGCAAACAGATGAACTATGCTAAATATAAATCTGAGCAGTATGAGGATTTTAAGAAGCAGTTACAGGAATTGGTTGCCGAGAGAAGTGTCTGATTTTAATTTTTAATTTTAATTTATTTATTTAGAAGTGTTCCAGCTTTAGTTAAAGTCAAGAAAAAAGCAAAAGAAGTTAAAAAGACACGTTTCTTTAAAGATTTAACAGTTGGCTTTAGAATGATACGAAAACCAACCGATACGTTCTATGAATTAAAAACAAATCGTAGAGGTTCTGTTTTAGGGGCAACAATCTATTATATTCTTGCGCTTGTTATCTTTACATGGTACATGTATGGCAAAGCTTTACCTTTCCAAATCTTTAATGAGAATACATTAAGTGCTTCAATTGTCATCTTTGGTTTTATTGGAGTATTAGCAATCTTTGTATTATGTAACTATTTAGTTTCGGCTATTAAAAATGGGGAAGGAACATTTAAAAATATTTACAAATTTACAGGATATTGTTTATTACCAATCATTATTTGTTTACCAATTGCAGTTGGATTATCATATGTCTTAACTTTAACAGAAAAAATTATTATGGATTTATTATTCCAATTAGCACTTTGGGGAAGTATCTTCTTTATTGTAATGGGAATTTTAGAAACACATAATTATACGTTTAAACAAACATTCTGGAATGTAATTTTAACCATTATCTTTATGTTGTTATTCGTTATCGTATGTTTGACAGTATTATTAATGTTTGATCAAGTGAAGAACTTGGTTGAAAGTATTATCAAGGAGGTGAAACTACGTGCTGGCTGGTATTAAAAAATATGGTAAATTGTTATTAATGAGTTTCTTAGTATTAACAGGAGCAACATTTTTCACAACAAAAGTAGAAGCACTTGATGATACAAACCGGAACGAACAATTTCCGGCAGATGAATATACGATTCCAGTAAGTGGAGTTTCATCTGCAGATGAATATTTGAAAATTTATGAAAACAAGAATTTTGAATATTTTTATCAATCGAGAAGAAATATTTTAAAAATTCGCAACAAACAAACAGGTTTCATTTGGTCTACAGGCGCTGGTAATACACGTAAAAATGAAATGGAAAGTAAATGTAGTCACGTAAAAGCCAATACAGATGAATACTTTGCTTGTACAATTGATGCTGGACCAAATCGTAATGGGAATGATAATGAAGCAGCTTATGCTGAAATCAACCAATTATTAGGTTTTACTTACATTAATCGTACATCAACAGCGACTCAAACGAAATCAAATGTTGAAATTCAAGGCGATGTGGAATACGCACAATTAGTTCGTCATAAAACATATGCCAATAGATGGATGTTTAAAGTATCTTATAAAACATCTATTGATAAAGAAACAAAAGTAATTAATATTAATATGCGTTTCCTATTTGATGACAAAGGATTCAATGTTGATATTTTAAAAGAAGATATAAGTGGATCAGGAAGTTATGCTCTTGAAGCCATTTATCCACTTCCATGTTTTGGTCAATCTGGCGGAAACATGTTAACTTGTACTTTAGAAAATGTCGATTCGGAAGGATATGGTTCTTGTAAATTCGAAGCTTCGAGTATTACAAAGAATCCAAAAACAGATTTACCTGGTTATGTATTTGTACCAGATGGCTCAGGAGCTTTAATCCGTTTTGACACAGATCGTGAAATGAACAATGATGAAGTATACTTTGATATTTATGGCGATCCTTATCGTAGTAGATATACCGATGTAGAATTTAATCAATCGGAACAAGTATATGAACCAGATTACGTGATGCCTAAAAAAGTAATGATGCCAGTTTGGGGTGTATCTTATGGAAATGAACAAGATGCATTTGTGGCTTATGCGACTTCTGGTAGTGAATACTTTGGTTTAGTATTTAAAGGTCGAAGCGAAAAACAATCTAAGTTTGCTTATACCCAAACAAAACCAAGATTTGAAAGAAATCGTAAATATAAATATAGTTTCGGTTCTTCTTCTGGAACAATCCTTTATTTAAATGAAAAAGAATTATTTAATTATGATATGGGATTAAGATACGATATTTTATATGGTGATGGAACACTCGATAGTTTACCTGCTAATTATGTTGGTATGGCATTATCTTATCGTGATTATTTAGTAAAATCCAATTTAGTTCGTCAAGATGTTGAATTAAATACGGGTGTAAAAGTCGATTTCTTAATTAGTGATGTAAAACGTTCAATTGTAGGTTATGAAGATGTTATTGCTACAAAAACCAATAGCATTGAAGAAATTCTAAAAGATTTAAAAACAAATAACATTGACTATGTCACCTCTTCTTTAATTGGTTGGCAAAATAATGGGGTAGCTATGGCTCATCCAGGAAAAGCTGATTATAATAGTCAAGCAGGTGGTAAAAGTGGTTTTAAATCATTAGTAACAAAAGCAAATGAATATGGATATGATGTTTCTTTCCAACAAGACTATGGACTCATTAATAGTGACCAAATGCCAAATATTGGAGGATATTCTGTAAAAGCTTTAAATCGAAATTATGGTGCTTATATTTTAAATGATACGAATAAACCTGTTCGTTGGTGGCATTATTCAAATCCAAATATGGCTATGACTTGGTTAAATAATCAAGTGGCTGAAGTTTCTAAATTAGGTGATAATGTAGGAATTACTATGAATGGTATTTCGAATATCTTAGCACCTGACTATGGAAAAGGAATTAATTATGAGCAATCTAAGAAAATTATCGTAAATGGAACCAAAAAAGCAAGCACAAAAGTTAAATTGGGTGCAGACTCTGCTAATGCTTATTTATGGGCAAATTTGGATAACATTTATGATATACCTACTTATAACTCTCAATTCATCGTTGAAACGGACTCTGTTCCTTTCTTAGAAATTGTTTTAGGCGGATTAATTAATTTATATGCTAATTATTCTAACTTCTCTTTCTTTGACGAACAAGCTCGCTTGAAATTAATTGAGTATAACTTAAATCCATCATTTATTATTACAGAAAAATCAAATGAAGATATTATGTATACAAATTCAAGAGATTACTATTCTACTGGATATGGAAAATATAAAGATACCATTGTGGATTTATGTGCAGATGTTTTACCTATTTTAAAATTACTTCAAGGCAAAACAATTGTAGATAGAGAAGTTGTATCGCTAAACAATAATTACAATGATTTGGGACTTTATGTTAATACATATGCTCCATTTGTAGATGGTAAAATTGTTGAAGATCAAAAAGTAGTGATTGCAATTAATTATTTTGATCATGCTGTTACTTATAATGGTCAAGAAATTGCACCATTATCAGCAAAAGTTATGTAGAGGGGGTACAATAATGGAATATAAAGATTTAAGTGTCGTTGCCGAAAGTACTCTCAAATTCGCTAAAGAAGAAGCTGAACGTGAATATGAAAAAATTCGTCAAAAATACATTAATAAACGAGAAGAAAATGCTGTTCATTTAACTACTTCTGTAGAAGAATATGAAAATGCATTATCTGACTTAAGATTACATAATTTAAGAAAAAATTTAAATGCATATTTTGATAAGAATCCCAAGTTATATGACTATGTTCGAGCTTTAAATGTGAAAAAAGAGATGGATTTTAAAAATGAACACAATAAAATTCATCGTCATGATGTGGGTAGCGAAATCATCATGAAAGAAATTGCTACGCGTAGACATAACAATGTTCAAGCGGAAGCAGAAATTGAAAAAACAAAATATTTAAAAGATAAATTTGAAAAAATTGAGCAAGAAGACTATCAATTTCATTTAGAATATGATCGTCTTGTTGAAGAAATCACAAAAGAACATCATTGTATCAATCCAATTAAAGAAACATATGAATCGTTTTATCAACAAATGCTAGCTGATTATGAAAAAATTTGTCTTGAAAATAAACAAGTAATGGATTCTTTGTTTTCAAAGGTAGAAGTTTTAGTTAAAGAAAACTATGAAAAAGTAGCTTTAACTCAAGAAAAAACAGAAATCAATGAAGTACGGGCGCAAAGAGACCAAAAAGCACGTGATTTATTAGCCCTTAACAAAGAATATTTAGAAAACAATGTAGATGTTAAAGTTTTAAAAGTACAACTTCATGAAAAATTGCCTGTTGAAGAAGATTTAAAAACGGTTGAAGAGAAGAAAAAAGAATTTGAAGCTGAAATTCAAAAATTAGAAACAGAAATCAATGCTTTAAATCGCCAAATTCAAGAAATGGAACAAGCATTGGTTGAAAAAAGAAAAAAACTCAATCAAGAATTCATTAATAGGGATGATTTTGCGTCTCTAGAAGATGTTACAAAGGAAGAAGCAAGTATTTTAAAAACAATCAATAGTTGTTTTGTTAAAGAAACAGACGAAGTATTCGTGGCTTTAATTAACACAATTAATGATTATGCGAAAAAAACTTTTAAGACATTTGATGTTTACAAGGCAGAAAAATTAGCTATTTATAATCAAAAGTTGCTTGATTATAAACAAGAAAAATTAGCCGAATTGCCAGCAGATGCAGATGAATTAACCAAAAAAGCTTATTCATTATCGACAGAAGATTATATAAAATTCATTTGTGCCGAAAAAATAGATGCTAAGCAAAAGAATGAAGAAATTAAACAAAACTTTTTACAAGAAAAAGCACAAGCGAAAGAAGCTTATTTGAATGTGAAAAAACAAATCAAAGAAGCAAAAAAAGAACGTAAAAAGACATATTTAACTAAAAAGGTTGAAGCGAAACAAAAGTTAAAGATTGTGACTTCATCTTTTGCGAAAACTGAAATTCGAGATACGCTTCTTGTTTATAAAAAAGAAATTAATGAAGGAGATAAGGCAAAATATAAAAAAGCAAGAAAAAATTATAATGCTGAATTAAAAAAGATAAATCAAAATTATAAGTTAGCTTTAATTGAAGTACAAGAATCTCCTTTAGCTGTCTTACTTAAAAAAGAAGAATTAAAAGAAAAAGAAAGTAGTCAAAAAGAAAAAGTTTACGAAAAAGAATTAAATAAAGATTTAAATAAACAAATCTCTTTAAATCGTTATCGTAAAAATATGAATAAAACGCAAAGAGAAAATATTTTGGGTTACATATTTTTATCGGTATGGGCGATTGGGTTCTTAATTTTAACTTTATATCCCTTAATCTATACCATATTTTTAAGCTTTAGTCAGGTAAGTTACAACTTAGGATATGACCCAGTATTCTTTGGAAATGGCAAAGTGTTTCCAAACTGGATTGGATTTAAGAATTATTCGGACTTATTCTTTAACAATACAAGTTTCTTATATGAAAAATTACCTACATTTTTAATGAGTATGGCTTTCTTTTTACCAATAGTTGTGTTTATTGCTTTTGTTCTCGCTATGCTATTAAACACAAAAATTATCGGTAGAACAGCATTTAGATTAATTTATTTCTTACCAGTTATTATTATTTCCGGACCATTATTAAATATGTTAAATGGTAGTGGTGGCGATCAAAGTACGATTATTTTGACCATTGATGGAACTTTTATTTATGAAGTTTTAAAAGCTGTTTCTGAAAAAGCGGTTGAATATGCAAACTTTGTATTTAGAAACTTCATTATCATTTTATGGATGACAGGGGTACCAATTGTATTATTCATTAGCGGGTTACAAAAAATTGACCGTTCTTTATATGAAGCTGCTGAAATTGATGGAGCAAATAAATGGCAAGCTTTGTGGACCGTTACATATCCTTTAATCAAATCAGTCATTTTAATTGCATGTTTATTTACAATTGTTCAAATTGCAACAATCGATATTACATGGATAAACCCAATTAAGAGTAGCGGTGGCGACACAGCAAATCCGGGTATTGTAGAAATTATGTCTGGTAGTTCATCACCAAATTATGGCATGGCAGCAGCAATGGCTTGGATACAAACTTTAATTGTATTAATCTTTGTAGGAATCGTATTTGCTCTCTTTAGAGAAAAAGAATTTGTTGTAAAAGAAAAGAGCTACGAAGAAGTAGAAAGAATTAAAGCGAAAAAAGCACATAGAAAAGCTCAATTGTCTGCTTTCTTCCATGTAGATGCAATTAAAAGAGGTTGGAATAAAACAACTGCTCCATTTGTAAAATGGCATCATACGCGTAAGATGAAAGCCAAAAAACGTCAAGAGGAAAAGGAGGGATAATTCATGGAAAAAATTAGTCATTCAATCAAATTATTTTTTGCAAGAATCAAAGCCTTCTTTACTTCTACGGCCTTTTTGAAAAAATATGATAAAACGATTAAAATCTTAAAGAAAATCATTCCGATGATTGTAATTTACGTTTTATTAATTTGTTTTAGTTATGTATTTATCTATCCTATTTTAAAAGTAGTCATCGATTCTTTTAAAACAGAAGCAGATTTAATGAACCCAGATATTGTTTGGTTACCAAAACATCTAACTTTCTCAAACTATCGAAATGCAGCAGCTGCAATGTTTATATTTAGACCTATCTATCAATTTGCTGGAGCAAAAAGTGGTTTATATGGTGTTCAATCAACAATGTGGAATAGTGCTCTTTATTCTTTTATTACCGCTTGTTGTCAAACTTTGATTGCAGGACTAGCTGGTTATGCTTTTGCTAGATTTAACTTTAAGTTTAAGAAATTTTGGTTCTTTGGACTAATTGTTTCATTCGTTGTACCAATTCAAATTTTAGTTTTACCACGTAAAATGATGATGAATCCAATTATTAATTTCTTTAGTAGTCCAGCGAAAATGTTAGGTCTTGTCGGTTCAAGTGCAGAAGGTTTTGTAAATGCAAACTTAAATATTTTACAAACTTCACCAATGATTATCGTTTCTATCTTAGGACAAGGAATTAATTCAGCAATTTTGATATTTATTTTCTTTAGTTTCTTCAAGATGATTCCAATTGCTTTGGATGAAGCTGCACAAATTGATGGTGCAAACTATCGTCAAATTTTCTATCATGTAATTATTAAAATGTCAGTTCCAACGATTGTGGTTGTCTTCTTGTTCTCATTTGTATGGAACTGGAATGATACATTTGTTATTGGACAAATGACCTTATTAATGGGGGATAAAAAAGAAGCTTTCTTGACATTACCAAATGCCTTGAATACATTTAACTATACGGTTTCTCAAGGTACAGGTGTATCAGGAACTGATTCAGAAGGAAACAACAGAGGTTGGCGTGCAGCAGCGATTGTTCTTTCTATCTTACCATTGATTATTCTTTATGGATTTACTCAAAGAAAATTTGTTGAAGGTATTGAAAATACAGGAGTTACTGGCGTTTAATTTTAAAAAGCAGCAAGAAAACTTGTTGCTTTTTTTGTTTATTATAGTATAATTTCTATGGGGGCTTAAAGAATTAGGCTGAGATAGTTTCTGATACTGAAACTGACCAAACTTGATCTAGGTAATGCTAGCGTAAGGATTTTTTTATTTTACTTTTAATTTCCTTTTTGGCGTTTCTAGACAAAGAGGATTTTTTTATTGAAAGGAGAATAAAAATGAACAAATCCAAATTTGTCGTGCGCGACATCGTAGAAATTGCGATGCTTGTGGCAATTGCAGTCGTTTTAGATTTAGATTTTCTAAAATTCACTGTATTTCCAGCAGGAGGGTCTGTTGGACTAACCATGGTTCCTTTGTTTATTTTAGCTTTTAGACATGGAGTGGTTAAAAGTTTTTTTGGAATAGGAATTGTCTATTCTTTAATTACTTGTATGCTTGATGGTCATGGATGGGCATGCTTTCCATTTGATTATGTTCTTGCATATGGGTCAATTTGTTTGGCAGGATTTTTTAAACCTTTGATTTTTAAAGCAGAATTAAAAGAAAAAAAAGATTATGCAATCTCAATTAATTTTTTTGTATTAGCTATTTTCTTGGGATGCTGTACACGTTTTATAGGAAGTACATTATCTTCTCTTATTGTTTATAAATATCCATTAGGAGCTTCCTTAACTTATAATTTAACGTATATGGGACCAAGTTTCTTGTTTGTATTAATTGTAATGATTATTTTATACTATCCTTTATTAAGAATCGAAAAAACCTTTCCAGTACAAAAATAAAAATGATAAATAAGATTAAGACACATAATTCTTAATCTTTTTTGTTTTCTAACATTGTACTACTATATTAAATATAAATTTTATGTTATAATAATTAAACTAAAGGGGTGTAATTTATGAGTGATGAAATTCAAGAAAATGTAACAGTTGGTGAACAACAAGCCGTGAGAATGGAAAAAGCTCAAAAATTAAAAGAAAAAGGAATTCAACCATTTGGCCAACGTTTTGACGTACAAAATAAAATTAGTGATTTAATTAATCAATTTAGTGATGTTGATAAAGAAGTACTTCATGAACAAGAACATCGTGTTGTGATTGCAGGTCGTATGATGGCCAAAAGAGATAAAGGAAAAATTGCTTTTATTAATATAGAAGACCGTGATGCCAATATTCAAGTTTATGTTCGTAAAGATGTAATTGGTGAAGAAAGTTTTGAAATATTTAAATTAAGTGATATTGGTGATATTTTAGGTATTGAAGGAACGATTATGAAAACCAATACAGGTGAATTAACGATTAAATGTGAAAAATATACGCATTTAACCAAAGCTTTAAGACCTTTACCTGAAAAGTATCATGGACTTACCAATATTGAAGAAAGATATCGTCGTCGTTATTTAGATTTAATTGCGAATAAAAATGCTAAGGAAGTTGCTATTGCTCGTACAAGAATTATTCGAGAATTACAACATTATTTTGATTCTTTAGGTTTTATTGAAGTAGAAACGCCAGTATTATCTCCAATTTTAGGTGGTGCTGCCGCACGTCCTTTTATTACGCATCATAATGCTTTAGATCGTGATTTTTATTTACGTATCGCCACTGAATTGAATCTTAAAAGACTTTTAGTAGGTGGACTTGAAAGAGTGTATGAAATTGGTCGTATTTTTAGAAATGAAGGAATGGATACAAAACATTCTCCTGAATTTACGACTGTAGAATTATATCAAGCGTATGGCGATTTAAGAAGTATGATGGAATTAATGGAAACAGGATTAAAAACAGTGGCAAAAAATGTGTTCAATAAATATGTTTTTGAATGGAACAATCAAACCATTGATTTAGAAAAACCATTTAAGGTAATTACGATGGTTGATTTAGTTAAAGAACAAACAGGAATTGATTTTAATTTAATTACAGATTTTGAAGAAGCAAAAAAATTAGCACTTGAAAGACATATTGAAGTTTTACCACATCACACAGGAGTAGGACACATTTTAAATTTATTCTTTGAAAATTTCTGTGAAGATAGTTTAATCCAACCAACTTTTGTTTGTCGTTACCCTGTTGAAATGTCACCATTAACCAAATTATGTGATGATGATCCTCGCTTTGTAGATCGTTATGAATTATATATTTGTGGTTGTGAATTTGCAAATGCATATAGTGAATTAAATGATCCTATGGATCAAAAACAACGTTTTGTAGAACAATTAAAGGAAAGAAAACTAGGAAATGATGAAGCAAACGACATTGATTATGATTTCTTAGAAGCTTTAGAATATGGCATGCCTCCAGCAGGTGGAGTAGGCTTAGGTATTGATAGACTTGTCATGTTCTTTACAAATAGTTCATCAATTCGTGATGTCATTTTATTTCCACATATGAGGGATTAAAAAATGCTTCAATATATACGCTTTAAAGACTATAAGAAAGGAAAATATTTATATCGTCTTTGGAATAGGGAATATGGAAGATCCTATCCTATTTCAGCGTCTTTATTTAAAGAACGCTTATTAGAAGATGTTAATTTTGATGTGCATAATTCATATGTTGCATTATATGAAAGAATTCCGATTGGATTTATTCTAGTCAAAAAATGGCAAGATGATTCTTTATTTTATGCGATTCCTGATACAGCGACTATTTCTTTATTTTATGTAGAAAAAGACATAAGAAATATGGGCGTGGGGACCGAATTATTAGAATTAGCAATGAATGGTTTATTAGAAAATAAATCACTTGTTAAAATTCAACTAGGAAATGATTTATTAAACTTTTTTCCGGGTCTTCCAAGCGAATTTAATAAAACAACCCCTTTTTTAATTAATAGAGGGTTTAAGAATAAAGAAAATTATGTGGACATGATTCAAATTGTAAAAAAACAAATGGAATCAGCTCATATTTATGTAGAAACAGAAAAACCACTAAGAATACGTATTGCAACGGAAGAGGATAAAGATTTAATTTTAAGATTATGTTTAGATAATGATTTAATTAAAGAAGCCTATTTATTAAAAAGATATTTTGAACAAGGTGGTACAGGAAGAAGAATTGTCTTAGGCTTAGTGGAAGAAAAAATCGTAGGCTTTGTGCGAATTTATGATAAGAAAAAAAATAGTACCAAAGTGAATTTCTTTTTAGATAATTCTGTAGGTTCTTTAGGCATGATGGGAATGGATAAACAGTATTTAGAAGGTAATTATGCTGAAAAGTTATGTGTAGAGGCCATGCGTTATTTAATTTTGCGCGGTTGTAAAAAAATTATGATTGAAAAAACGCAAAACACAGAATTTTATAAGAAAATAGGATTTAAAGTGTTTAAATATTATAGTGGTTTTGTAAAAGAAATTCAAAGAGAAGAACAATGAAATATCAAGCTATCGTTTTAGCCGCTGGAAATAGTATAAGAAGTGGCTTATCTTATCATAAAATATTTTATAAATTAGATGATAAAACCATGATTGAGCATTCTATTTCTTTATTTTTAAAAGATGAAGAGTGTGATAAGGTAATTATAGTCGTTCATTTTGAAGATGAAGTTAAAATAAAAGAAATCATTCATAATCAAAAAGTTGTCTTTGTCATTGGTGGTCAAACACGACAAGAAAGCGTAAAAAAAGGTTTAGAATATGTTGATACATCTTATGTTATCATTCATGATGGAGCGCGTCCATATTTTAGTAATCAATTATTAACTCAATTGAAATTAGCTTTAAAAAGCCATGATTGTGTAATACCTGTGATTAGTTTAAATGATAGTATAAAAAAAGTTAGCAATCATAAAGTGGAATATTCTCTCAATCGTGAAGAGTACAAACTCGTTCAATGTCCACAAGGTTTTTTAACAAAGCAAATAAAATTAGCCCATAGTCTGGCTAAAAAAGGTGATTATACAGATGATTCATCCTTAATTGAAGATATTTTACATCAAGAAGTATTTTGCATTAATGGTGAAAGAAAGAATAGAAAATATACAAACGAAGAAGATTTTTAAGGTGATAAAATGAAAAGAACAATCCAAGTTAAAACCATTCCAAATTTAAAAGAAGCAGCATTAAGAGATAAAAATATCAAACCAGAAGTGATATATCAAAGTGTTCATATCGATGAAAGTATAAAAAATATCGGTCAAAACAAGAAGTTTTTTGTACGCACATATGGTTGTCAAGGTAACCTTCGAGATGGTGAAGTCATTGAAGGTATTTTAACGCGCTTACAATATCAAAAAGCAAACACGTTAGAAGAAGCAGACATCATTATTTTAAATACATGTGCAGTTAGAGAAAATGCTGAAAAAAAAGTTTTTGGTGAGATTGGATTATTAAAAAAATTGAAAGTTAAAAATCCTGATTTAATTTTTGGCGTTTGTGGGTGTATGGTTCAACAAGAACACATTGTCAAAAAAATAATGGAAACAAGTGATCATGTGGATTTAGTTTTTGGAACGCATAACATTCACCATTTACCTGATTTAATAAAAGAAGCGTATTTTTCAAAAGAAAGGGTCGTAGAAGTTTTATCCAATCAAGGAAATATTGTGGAAGATTTACCATCTTTAAGAGCAAGCGATTTTAAAGCTTGGGTCAATATTATGTATGGTTGTAATAAATTCTGTTCTTATTGCATTGTTCCTTATACGAGAGGGAAAGAAAGAAGCCGTAAATCGATTGATATTTTAAAAGAAATTGAAGAATTAGTTGAAAAAGGCTATAAAGATGTAACCGTTTTAGGGCAAAATGTAAATGCATATGGAAAAGATATTGAAGATATTTCTTTCGCTGAATTGCTTAAAAAAATTGCTTTAATGGGAGTAGAAAGAATTCGATTTACAACCAGTCATCCATGGGATTTTAGTGATGAATTAATTGATGTTATTGCTAAGTATGATAATATTATGCCTCATATTCATTTGCCTGTTCAATCAGGTGATGATACGATTTTAAGTCGGATGTGTCGCCGTTATAATGTGGAATCATATAAAAATTTGGTTCATAGAATACGGGAAAAAATACCAAATGTAGCGATAACTACAGATATTATTGTGGGATTTCCAAATGAAACGGAAGAAAATTTTAAGAATACATTAAAATTAGTAGATGAAATTAAATATGATGGAGCATTTACATTTATATATTCACCACGCGTTGGAACACCCGCAGCCAAAATGGAAGATAATGTAGATATGACTACGAAAAAAAGAAGATTTAAAGAATTAACAAATTTGATTAGTAAACATCAATTGGCGATTTATCAAACATATCAAGATAAAGTGGTTAAAGTTTTAGTGGATGGATATTCTAAAAAGAACGAAAAGATTTTATCGGGATATACAGAAGATATGAAATTAGTTAATTTTAAGGGAGACCCTGAATTTATCGGTAAAATTGTATATGTTAAAATATTAAAATGTAAAACATTTACTTTAGAAGGTGAAATGCTTGAAACAAGATGCCATCAATTTGAATCATAAGATTAAAGAACTAGAAGAAGTAAAACAATATTTACAATATAAAAAATGGATACAAGAAGATGAACTAATTCAATCTTGGCTAAAACAAATTCAAGAAATTCAAAAAAAGATGAATCAAAAGTTGAAAGAAAATCGGATACAAGAATATTATCAATTAAAAAAAGAATTAGAAGCTTATAAACATCAATTTGATACCCATCCTTTAATACAAAATTATTTACGTTATAAACAAGATACTTATGATATAATTCAAGAAATCACAAATGTCTTATATTGGGAATAAAACTGCATATAATTGCAGTTTTTTTAATCTTTAAAAATAAGAATATGATATAATAAAATTAATATGAGCAAAAGGAGATACATATGAATACGATATATGATAAATATTTGAAAGATAGTTTAAAAATAGAAGAATATCATTACCAAGAAGATGTGAAATATCATGCATTTTACCAAGATTTTTGTAAAGTTGTAAATGTTGCCTCTGGGTATAGTTTTAGTTTACCTACGATTGATTTTAAGTATGATTATGAATTGAGTGAACTTCGTTGTAAATATTATTTTGACGATTGTATTTTAACAACTTCATTTGAAAATAAAAATCCTTATGGAAAACCTCCTTATGTGCACACACCAAAAAGAGGTTGGGAAATTTATTTGGATGAATGGTTAATTCGTTATATTTCTCATCCGGATTATTTAAAGGTAAATCAAATTTCAAAAGTAGAAGAAACCATTATAGATGATCATTTTTTAAAGCAATATGAACTTATTCGCTTTGCTTATGTTATAGAAGAAGCAGGACAAATTCAAAGACCTTATTATAATATAGCGATTATTCGCCCTAAGAACGAATATACAAATTTTTATTTATTTGTAATGAAATCAAAAACAAATCAAGTAAAAATGTTTAAAGAAATTCTTCAATCTTTTCAAATCATTCCTCAAATTGGGAAAGCAAAGAATATTCAACAAGAGTATCCGCTTTGTATAGATGAAAATTGGAATGAGATGACACAAAAGTATTTCAATAAATTGTTGAATCAAGAGACGGTCGATTGGGGGATTTTTACAAAAAGTATCGTCAATGAAGACGATAGTGCTTATGATTATATAGAAAAGCGTTTAACACAGGAAGTAAATCGGTTTGATGCATTAACGGACAAAGGATTAACATTGTTTCCAACTTATATGCACATTTCATGGCAAGGGCATATACATCATTTTCCTATGACACAAGCATTAAAATATGCCGGTGGAGACGGACTTAATCATAAAAAGGTTTTACATTTTACTTTTCAATATACGGCAAATGATAACCAATCATTTTTTGGATATAGTCCTACTTTTGATATTTTACGGGGCAAGTATGACGATTATTTCCGTGAATTAGCGCGCCAAATAAAAAAATACCATTATCCCGTTTTATTTCGTCTAAACAATGAAATGAACACAGACTGGACGAGTTATTCAGGAATTACTTCTTTATTAGATCCAGATTTATTTATTTTATCTTGGAGTAAACTATTTGATATATTTAAAGAAGAAAAAGTAGATAATTGCATATGGATTTTTAATCCAATAGGGAATACGACGCCTTTTAGTAATTGGGGTGAATATTTAACTTATTATGAAAGAGGTAATGAAGAAAAGTTTACAAGCTTTAAAGAATTGTATTCTACTTTATATGAAAAAAATATCCCTTATTTTAAAAAATATCCACATATTATTTCTGAATTTGGAGTAGGCTGTGGGGGAGAAATTATTCCAAATTATGAAAAAGGAGGGTTTGATTTTACTTTAATTCGAAGAAATTTAAATAAACAAGTTAAATGGGTTAAAGAAATGTTTGATAATTTTGACAATAAAGAAGAATATACAAAAAATATTAAAGCTGCAATTTGGTTTAGTGCAAACGACTATGGAAGCGTAGAGGGAAAAAATTATATTATGAATTATTTCCAATTAGATGAAGAAGTTATGCCTACTATTTTAGCTTTAAAAGAAGGAATAAACAAATAAATAGAGAAAGAAAAGATGAAAATATTCATCTTTTTTTGTTAATTAAGCTAATTCTTTTTTTCAAAAAAAGATTGACAAACGATATGCATCATAGTATTATTAAATCACAAAGTAACCGGTTAC
>CAJJXN010000033.1 GCA_905197115.1 uncultured Bacillota bacterium
CACCTACCGATACAGGTAACTTCTTATTAATTGGTGAAAAACCATTAGAATGTGTCAAAGAATTAAAAGATAAAATTGGCTTAGTTCATTTTAAAGATTTTTCTTTCGCAACTAAAGAAGACTTCCATTACATTGGTTTAAATGATATTTATGTAAAAGGAAGTATATTAGGTGAAGGGGATGTTCCTTTACAAGAAATTGTTGACTTTTTAAAAGGTCAAAATTATCAAGGTTGTATTTCTATTGAAACAGAAGGTATGAAGAGTTTACAAGCTATTGAAAAATGTATTGCGAATACATTTGGATTTTTAAATAAGGAATGAGATAAAAATGAAATTAAAAGAAAATAATGTAATTGTATTTTTTGGGGATAGTGTTACAGATACGTGTCACAATGTAAATCATGAAAAATATCCGTATGGTTCAGGATATGTTATGATGGTTGATAGTCATATTAATACGAACTATCCACAATTAAATATTCAAATGATAAATCAAGGAATTAATGGACATCGTACGAAAGATTTACTTGCTCGAGTAGATCAAGATGTGAATCGTTTTCATCCGGATTTTGTGTTTATTTTAATTGGTGTAAATGATGCTTGGAGAAGATATGACTTTAATGATCCAACATCTGTGGAACAATTTGTTTGTAATTATAAAGGATTTTTAGACTCTATAAAGCAAGCGAATCCACAAGCACAAATTGTTTTAATGACACCTTATATTTTGCCATCATTAGATTGGGTAATGCAATTAAAAGAAGATTTAGATGAAAAAGTAGAAGCCATTTTAAATTTAGCGAAAGAATATAATTTACCACTTATACCATTGCATGAGATTATTCCACATTATGCAGATTTATTAACTCCTAAAACTGTGTCGGGAGATGGAATTCATCCTTCATTAGTGGGACATTCTATTATTGCTACTCAAGTCGTTAATTATTTACTTAGTGAATAAACAAAAAGGAAGTGTTTAATACACTTCCTTTTAATTTTTTATTTGTGAATATTACTTTCTTTTTCAATATAAATAGGACGATGTTTGACTTCAGCATATGTTTTTGCTAAGTATTGACCGACAATTCCTAAGCAAACAAGTAAGATACCAAACATAAAAATCATAACAGTTAAGAAATAAACCCAACTAGCAAAAATCATTTTTGCAGGGATTAATCCGCCGATTAAACAAAAAATAGCGAACAAGAATGAAAGAGTCATAAAAGTAAATCCTAATTTATAGATAAATTTTAATGGTGCAGTTGAAAAAGACATGATTCCTTCGACAGAATATTTTAACAATTTAGTAAAAGACCATTTTGTCTCTCCTGCCACTCGTTGAATATTTTGATACTCTAACCATTTTGTTTTAAAGCCAACCCAACTAAAGATTCCTTTCGAAAAACGATTGTATTCATTTACTGATAAAATAGCATCGACCATTTTGCGTGTCATTAAACGATAATCTCTAGCTCCATCAACAATTTCTGTTTCCGACATTTTATTAATTGTTTTATAAAATTGGCGTGCAAAGAAAGAACGAATTTTAGGTTCTCCTTTACGCGTTACACGACGGATACCGACACAATCATAACCTTCTTTAGTAATTCCATGATACATATCAAATAACTTTTCAGGTGGATCTTGTAAATCAGCATCCATAATAGCTACATAATCTCCTCTAGATTGCTCAAGACCTGCATACATAGCGCTCTCTTTTCCAAAGTTACGACTAAAAATAATATACTTTACATGTGAGTCTTGTTGTGCTAATTCTTTAGCAATTTTAGCGGTTTGATCTTTTGAGCCATCATCTACTAAAATAATTTCATAGTCAGGGTCCATTTGTTTTAAAACAGGAATAACTGCTTTATAAAACAAAGGTAATGCTTCTTCCTCATTATAGCAAGGAACAACAATTGATATTAATTCCATAAATGTCACCTCGTTTTTATTGTACTTTATTTTTCTTGTTTTTGCAAATGCTGTTAAAATAGAAGAAAATCATAAAAAAAGAAAAGAGTTGCTTGTTATCATTCAAAGCAACTCTTTTTGATTCATAATTTTATTAATTTTATTTAACAAAATTAGAAGCAGCAGCTGAAGCGCCACCAAGAATAGCAAATACAGCAAATAAGATAGAGCCAATTCCTAAATTCATTCCATCAATGAAATCTTTGAAAGATACTTTTTCTGGAAGAACTTCACCAGCAAGACTAGTAATATTTGTGCCTGCAACTTTTACTAATAAAACAAAAATACCAGCAAGAACTAATAAACCTGCGCCAATTAATACAAAGTTTGTTTTTCCTTTCATAACAAGTGAAAGTACTAAAACAACGATAGCAGCTACAAGACAAAGAAAAGCTAATAAAGCAAAAATAGACATTCCACCTTTGAATTTAACATCAGCAGAAATGCTACCCATTTTAGAAGCCATTGTTCCACCACCAAATACTAATCCAAATAGTCCGATTGAACCTGAAACAGTTTGTCCCATAACTTCTTCTTTAGCGCTAAGTCCTGGTAAGAACATGAATACAAAAGCAAGTACAGCACATGCAATTGCAACAAGTCTTAAAATCATATTCTTTTGTTTTAACATGGTTTTCCCCTCCTTTATCATAAATATTAATACATATTTTATCAATTTACAATAGGTATAAAAAATGATATAATTAAATATTTATGCGCTTATAACGAAGTAAAAAACGAGGAATTACCTTGCGTTTTTTTTTGCTTTTATTTATAATAAAAGCACAAACCGATTTACAAGATGAAAGGACAATGATGATATGTTTATAGTAAAAATTTTAAATAATAGTATAGAACTGGAAAATAAGACAGCTATACTGAATTTAATTCCCAAAGAAGACAAAAAAAAGTATTTTGCAGCTAAAGTAAATAATCGTTTAAGAGAATTGACATATGAAGTAAGTTTTAATTGTGAAATTGAATTATTAGATTTAACGAATACCGATGCTGTAAAAGTTTATGAAACGAGTTTACGTTATTTAGTGGTAATGGCTATCAATCGTTTGCATCCTGATTATAGTGTGCGACTCAGTTATAATGTTTCCCGATCAATTTTTTGCCAGTTGTTAAATAAAAATCATGCATTTGATAGTCGTTTCGTTAAAGATGTAGCAGAAGAGATGAAAAAAATTGTAGAAGCTGACTATCCTCTAACACGGCGTTTATTAACCAAAGAAGAAGCGTTAGAAATCTACAAACAACAATTTGCAGATGATAAGATGGAAATATTAAAATATCGTCCAGAAAAAATGGTGCACATGTATGAATGTAATGGATATTTAAATTATATGTTTGGTTATATGGTACCTTCAACTGGATACTTAAAACAATATAAATTAAAGCATTATAACCCAGGTATTATTATTCAATATCCAAGAGCCGAAGAAAATGGACAAATTCCATGTTTTGAAGAGGCATGCATGTTTGGCAAAACTTTAAAATTAGCCCATGGATGGTCTAAGATTTGTGATGCTGATACAGTAGCTAAAATGAATAATCATGTAAAAGAAGAAACGACTGTTGACTTTATCAATATGTGTGAAACCAAACATAATGCAATGTTATGTGAACTTGGAAATGCAATTGAAAAAGATATCGAAAATATTCGTTTAATTGCAATTGCGGGTCCCTCTTCAAGTGGTAAAACAACTTTTTCAAATCGTTTAAGAATCGAGTTAATGTCAAGAGGAATTACGCCACTTCGAATTTCAATTGACGATTATTATTTACCTAAAAAATTAGCTCCATTAGATGAACATGGAAATCCCGACTTAGAGCACATTGAAGCATTAGATATAGAATTATTTAATAATCATATGCTAGCTTTAATTCAAGGAGATGAAATTACATTACCTGTCTTTAATTTTAAAACAGGATTAAGAGAAGAAGGAGCAAAGTGCAAAATTAACGAAAAAACACCTATTATTATTGAAGGTATCCATGCTTTAAACGATCGCTTAACTTCTTCCATTCCAAAACATCAAAAATTTAAAATTTATATTGCCCCTCAAGTTCAAATTAATTTAGACAATCATAATCCAATTAGTTTAACGGATATACGATTATTAAGAAGAATTGTAAGAGATAAAAAATATCGCAATACTTCTGCTGAAAAAACACTGGAAATGTGGGCATCCGTAAGAAGAGGAGAATTTAAATGGATTTATCCTCACCAAGAAGGAGCAAATTTTGTTTTTAATTCAGAATTGACTTATGAATTAGGCGTGATGAAAAAATATGCTCTTCCAGCCTTACAAGCGATACCAGATGATCATCCACATACGATTACCGCAAATCGTTTAATTAAATTTTTAAAATATTTTAAAGATATAGATGATAAGTGGGTACCTTGTAATTCATTATTAAGGGAATTTATTGGTGGAAGTTGTTTCCACGATGTATAAAATAAAGGGGAACGAAAATGGAAATTAAAATTAAATTAAATGTAGAAATATTAAAAAATTCATTAGCAGCTTTTTATAAGAAACAAAAAATAATGATTTATGGATTATCTTCATTAATAATTATTATTGGATTAATGGAGTTAGTGTTAGGGATTTCTGAAGATAAGATGTTTTATTTAATGTTTGGTATTTTTTGTTTAATATTTGGCATCTTTTATGTTATTTTTTGTACTTTTATTTTCAGTCGAAATATTAAATTAAATACAGAACAATTTATTCAATTAAATCAAGGAGAAGAAGGAAATTACACTTATACATTTAACGAACATGATTTTATTGAACGGAATGAAACGAATGGAAATACAATAACGGTTCCTTATTCCATGCTTAAAAATTGCGTTGAAACAGAAAATGTCTTTTTACTTAGCACTTCTTTAAAACAACTCATTTATATTCCAAAAGATCAAATATCTTTAGAACAACAAAATGAAATCTTAGAGTTGTTAAAAAAATCCAACGTAGTTGTTAAGAAAACAAAGTAAAAGAAAAAAACAACATTGATTCATTCAGTGTTGTTTTTTTAATGCCTATATTTAAAATTAAAACATTTGCCAAAGCATCGTTGGTCGTTTTGTAAATACTTTTTTAAATAGTTCAATTTTGTTTTGATTTTTGATATTAACTACTTCTAATTGAATCGCTTCTTCTCCACTCATAAATCCTAAAACGAGTTGTGACAATCTTTGAATAGAAACTTCAAAGTCATAAGCTTTCGCATTTCCCCATTCTTTCACATCTAAAGTGCCGTTTTCAGCGATTAATTCAAATACTTGATGATTCCAAGGTGCTTGTAAATCATTTACTTTTAAGCGAAATTTTCCTTTTGCTTTCGGATTTATTTTCATGGCTTTAAAGGCATCTTTCGCTACAACAACGCGGAACATCATATTAGCCCATTCCCAATATTGAATGCGAGGATTTGGTAATAACATTCGTAAATTATCGTTTCTTGGCATAAGTAATTCTACAAAGTCAACTTGGGAACGATGAACATAAAAGAAATGTAACATATGTTGTCTTCCAGTTTCATTCACATAAAATAGTTCATCACAAATTAACCTTCTATTTTCGATTTTAAAGAAAGCAATAGCCTCAATTTGATTGTTTTCATCATATGCAGCATAACAATGCATAAATTGATGATAAAAAGATTGCCATCTGTTTTCTCTTATTGAAGTGGTATGTACAACACTTCCATTTAATTTAGAAACAAATTGATTGCGAAAATTGTCGATTAATTCATCATCTTCTTTTGTTAATTCTTTATAATGATGAGCCTTTAAAGTTTTTGCAATATCTGCTATTGGGAATTTAACTTTTTGGAACACAAAGCCCCATTCCCATCCATACTTACGATAGAATTCAAAAGCAAAAGGACCTAAAGCACTAAAAATCATGCCTCTTTCTTTCATATGTTGTAAAGAATAAATTAAAATATCTTTAATGCCTCCGCCATCACGATTTTCAGGATAACTGCTTACTCCAGCAATTCCACCCATTGGATAAACATTTTGGTCAAAGTGAATCATAAAGGGAACGACATGTGTACATTGACAAACTTTTCCATCTATTTCATTTACAATAATTTCATCGGCTGGGAAATTCGCATTGTTTACATTGTTTTCAATGTTTGAATTTCCAGAATTGAAACAATAACTTAACATTTTATAATAAGTACGAATATCTTCTTTTTTAGCTAATCTTACACCCATTTTTCTTTCTCCTTTTAATAATTAATTTCCATTCCATCATACGCAACTAAAATATGATGAGGGTTAAAAAATGCTTCAAATTCATGATGCATCCATTTTCCATTATGTGAAAAATGATTGACGATAAAAACGCCCTTTTCTTCGTTAAATAAATTTAAATCAATTAATTTTTGTTTAACAAGTAAAACTTCTTGGCATCCTAAGTGATTGTTTAAACAACTACCGGCTCCAAAAGTGCAATCAAGCGAAATAATATCAATGTGAAACGACTTTAAAAATTCCCAAACTTCATCAAAAAAGATTCCCGTATCATGTGCGCAAAGAAACGTTTTTTTATCATTTTTTCGAACAAATAAGTAATTAAATGGATGATCATTTGGACTCATATGATTAGCGGGTAAAACAAACACGTCAAAATCAGGAGTGTCAATTTTATCAAACGCTTTTACTTCATGACAAATGGGATTATTTTCATCACTTTCTTCAACGTTTTTTTGAATAAGTTTTATTGTTTCGTCACATCCATATATATTAAAATCATTACTATTTCTTAAATTCGTAAACCATTTTCTTCTAAAGTCAAATTCAATAGGAGATAAATGATCACTATGTGGATGGGTAATGAATAGATGTTTCAATTTTGTATAATCTAATCCATCTCTAATTAAGTGATAAAAACTATCTGGTGGAAAATCAATTTTATAAGCATCATCAATCATTATTGAAAAACGACTTCGTATATTTTTTCCTTTTAATTTTTTTGCTTGCATGCAAGCATCACAACTACAAAATATGGCAGGCCAACCTTCTGCGGCAGCTGTTCCTAAAAACTTGATTTTCATGGTATCACCTCATTGACCATTGTACCTATTTTAAAAGATAAAAACAACAAAAATTTAAGAAAATAAATCATTTCGTAAGCGCTTTAAAAAATAATATAATAATATTGTTATACAATATTTATTATGGTAAACTAAAAATGATAAAAAAGGAGATTGTGAATATGTATAATTTAAAAATAGGTGTTATTGAAGGTTTAGAAAGTATTTTAAAAAATGGAACGAGAAGATTAGATAAAATTGGAGTAAAAGAAATTCAACTTAGCTGTTGGAATTGTGATATTTGTACACCAGAAAATGCTCAAAAAGTGAAAGAAATCTTAAAAGATAAAGTAACAATTTCAGGTATTTGGGGTGGATGGAATGTAGGGCCAACAGAATGGAACTTTACAAAAGGACCTTATACAATTGGAATTGTTCCTGAAACACATCGTAAAGAAAGAATTGAATGTTTAAAAAAAGAAGCTGAATTTTGTGCAATGCTTGGCGTTGATAATATGACTACTCATGTTGGTTTCATGCCAGAAATTCCAGGTTCTCCAGAATATATCAGTTTCTTAGAAGGATTATGTCAAGTAGCGGAACATTGTAAAAAATTCAATGTAAAAATTTGTTTTGAGACAGGAGAAGAAACGCCAATTGCGGTTTTACGTTGTATTGATGATTTACATGCAAGAGGATTTGATAATGTCGGCATTAATTTAGATCCTGCCAACTTATTGATGTATGGAAAAGGAAATCCTCAAGATGCAGTCGATATTTTTGGAAAATATATTACAGGTGTTCATGTAAAAGATGGTTTATACCCAACAAATGGAAATGATTTAGGTCATGAAACAAAAGTTGGAGAAGGACGAGTTGATTTTGAATGTATCATTAAAAAATTACATGCACTCAATTATAAAGGACCTTTAACAATTGAAAGAGAAATTGAAGGCGAAGCACAAGAAAAAGATATTATTGATACGATCGAATTCTTAAATAATATTTTAGCAAAATTTTAATGTTTTTAGGAGGGCGTGATTATGCCAATAATTTATAATGAACAAGAAAAAACATTTCATTTAGAGTGTAAAGATAGTAGTTATATCATGGGTATTGCTCATGATATTTATTTAACTCATCTTTATTATGGTAAAAAGACAAAAATGCTTCATCCTAGTAGAAAAATGGTAAGTCGTGAGCTTGGTTTTTCACCATCTCCTCTTGCTTTTTTTCATAATCGAAGTGTGAGCTTAGACACCATGCCACAAGAATTCCCATCTTTTGGCTATACTGATTTTCGTATTCCAGCCATTATTATTGAACAAGAAAATGGTTCAAGAATAACGGATTTTCACTATAAAAGTTTTGAAATTTTAGATCAAAAACCAGCCATAAAGGGATTACCTTCTTTAAGAAGTGAAGAAAATGAAACGCAAACTTTAATTATTCATTTATGGGATGATGTGACGAAAGTGGAAGTTTGTTTATACTATAATGTTTATCATCAAAGAAATGTTATCACTCGTCATGTAAAAGTAATCAATCATGGAACACAAACATTAAAAATAACAAAAATTGTCTCTTGTAGTTTTGATATGCATGACAAAGAATTTAATTTCTTACAATTACATGGAACGCATTGCAAAGAAAGACATATTGAAGTTACGCCTTTACGTCATGGAATTACTAAAATTGAAAGCCGTCGAGGTTCTTCAAGTCACATGTTAAACCCATTTTTTGCGCTTCTACGTAAGGATGTTACAGAAGATTATGGAGAAGTTTATGGACTTAACTTTGTTTATAGTGGTAATTATGAAGGCGCTGTGGAAGTGGACCAAAGAGACACTGCTCGTGTACAAATGGGACTTGGTTCTTTTGATTTTATGTGGACTCTTCAACCAAATGAGACATTTGAAGCTCCTGAAGTTGTAATGGTCTATTCAGATAAAGGATTAAATGGAATGTCACAAACTTTCCACAATTTATACAATGAACGCTTAATTAAAAGACATTATCATCATCCAATTGTTGTAAATAACTGGGAAGCTACTTATTTTGGTTTTAATCAAGAAAACTTACAAGCTTTATTAAAATCAGCAAAAGGATTAGGAATTGAAACTTTTGTATTAGATGATGGCTGGTTTGGCAAAAGAAACAATGATGAATGTTCTTTAGGAGATTGGAAAGTGAATCTTGATAAGTTGCCAGGTGGATTACAAAAAGTCGCTGATTTAGCAAAAGAAAATGGTTTAAAATTTGGTCTATGGTTTGAACCGGAAATGATTTCAATTGATAGTGATTTGTATAGAAATCATCCAGATTATGCTATTCGTATTTGTGATCGAGAACATGCTGTTTCGCGATGTCAACTTGTTTTAGATTTATCAAGAAAAGATGTTTGCGAGTATGTAATTGATAGTATTTCTAAAATTGTCGATGAAATTCCAATTTCTTATATTAAATGGGACTTTAATCGTAATTTAACAGAAACACAATCAAAAGATTTATGTCATAAATATGTTTTAGGTCTTTATTCTATTTTAGAAGCACTTACAAATAAATATCCTGATATGTTAATTGAAGGATGTTCAGGTGGTGGAGGCCGTGTAGACCCAGGGGCCTTATATTATACGCCTCAAATTTGGACAAGCGATGATTCGGATGCAATTGAAAGATTGTTTATTCAATATGGAACTTCGTTAGTTTATCCACCAACTACAATGGTAGGACACGTTTCCGTTGTTCCAAATCACCAAACAGGACGAGTTACGCCATTTCATACAAGAGGCATCGTTGCGATGTCTGCTAATTTTGGTTATGAATTAAACCCTCAAGTATTAACCAAAGAAGAACGAGAAATGGTAAAACAACAAACCAAAACATATCAACGTATTCGTAAATGTTTATATAATAGCGATTTTTATCGCATTCGTAGTCCATTTGAAGGAAAAGATTGTGCATGGAGTTTTGTAAGCAAAAATAAAAAACAAATTTTTGTCATGTATGTACGCATTTTAAATGGAGCAACAAATGAATTTGACTGGTTAAAATTAAAAGGTTTAGCGGAAGATAAACTTTATCAAGATGTAAATACAAAAGAAATCTATACAGGTTCAGAATTAATGAATGTGGGAATCTTATTGCCTCGTCATCCATATGATTTTCATGGCATTTTGTATGAATTTGTTCAAGTAAAATAAGAGGTGAGAATGTGGAATCATTTTCAACATATTTAAGTGAAGTCAAACCTTTACTTAAAAAATTAATCCAAATGTTAAGTGCTAAGTATGCTTATGTATCCATTTTAGCTTGTGATAATGTAGGAAAAGAAATAAATGTCGGGGAAAAAGACGTTCAAATTAAAGAACACAATATGCAAGAAAGAGGTTTTGTTGTTCGGGTATATAATGGGAAATACTATAGTGAATTTTCATTTAATAGTATTACATCCACAACGATTAAATCTTTGTTTGATACCATTGTAGAACAATTAGATGTAGAAGATAGTATTGAAAAATCTATCTATTTAAAGGAGACACAATATCCTTTAATTGAAGAAGAAACATTAGAACAAACTTTTGCTAAAAATGTTAAAGATAGAGAGTATACTTTGAAAGAATTAGTTCACTTTTGTCAAAAAATGGTCAATAATGCTTTTGAAGAAAGTGAATATATCATCAATGCTCGTTGTCGAATTGACTATTTAACAACTTCAAAAATGTTTTTATCAAACAAAAAAGACTTACAACAAGTATATACGTGGGCTTGCGGAAGATTATCAGTTATTTTAAATCGAAATGATGTCACAAAATCAAATTTTGAAAGTGTTTCTGATATCACAATATCGGGAGTCTTAAAAGAATTGGATAAACGAGCTCACAACGTCATAAAAGATGGACGTGCTCTTTTAGATAGTCAAAAATTGCCAAGTGGGGAATACGAGGTAGTAACTACACCAGATGTATCAGGATTAATTGCTCATGAAGCATTTGGACATGGTGTAGAAATGGATATGTTTGTAAAAAACCGAGCAAAAGCGAAAGATTATATTGGAAAACGAGTAGCTTCTGAAATCATTAATATGCATGATGGCGCAACTCCTTTAGAAAATTGTTCTTCTTATTTTTTTGATGACGAAGGAACATTGGCTCAAGATACTTTTATTATTAAAAATGGGATTTTACAAACTGGTATTGCAGACGTATTGTCGGCTTTAAAATTAAATATTTCTCCAACTGGAAACGGAAAAAGAGAATCTTATAAACGAAAAGCCTATACAAGAATGACGAATACTTATTTTGAAAGAGGAAAAAGTAATTTAGATGATATCTTATCTACGATTAAAAAAGGCATATTAATTTCAAATTCTTATAGTGGGATGGAAGATCCTAAAAACTGGGGAATGCAATGTATCGCTTTGATTGGAAAAGAAATAATAGATGGCAAATTAACAGATAAAATATATTCACCTATTTATATGAGTGGTAATGTTTTAGATGTCTTGCAATCTGTTTCTATGACAAGTCATGACTTTGTCATAAATGGTTCAGGATATTGTTGTAAAGGGTATAAAGAAAAAGCTAAAACAGCTGATGGTGGCTCTTATATGAAAGCACGGGTGAATATCGGATGAGACAAGTGATTGTAGATATTTTAAGTACTTTTAAAGAATTAAAAGGCTATAAAATTGAAGAAAAACATGTTGTAGGATATCAATTGTTTTTTATCAAGCAAGATTTAGATATGAATCGTGCAATCGAAACAAGAGAATTTAAAGTAACGGTTTATAAAGAATATAAAATAGAAGGTGAAATCTTACAAGGAGAAGCCTCTTGTTTACTCTTAGATAATATGACTTCTGAAGAAATTAAAGCAAAAATTGAAGAAGCGGAATTTATCACGAGTTTATCTTTATGTAAACCATATTCTTTAATTAAAAAACAAGCTGAAAAAGCCAGTGAAAAAGCCGTTTCATTTGGAGGTAAATCATTAAAAGAAGCGAGTTTTCAAATTGCAGATTGTGTGTTCGAAGCAGATAAGTATGACCATGGTTATGTAAATTCTGCCGAAGTATTCGTCTATTTTGAAGAAAACCATTTTTTGAATTCTTTAGGAAATGAATTTCATTATGCGAAAAGCTACGCACAACTTGATTTGGTTGTAACTTGGAAAGACAATAAAGACTTAGAAGAAATTGAATTACATCGCTTCTACGAATTTGATTCTTTAAAAGGGGATTACATTACATCGGTTGTAAATAATTTATTAATTGAAGCTAAAAATCGTTCGGTGGCTGTAAATAAAATGCCAGATGAAAAGAAAGTTTTGGTTATGCTTAAAGATGAAAATTTAAAAGAATTTTTTCGATATTTTGTTTATAAAACCAATGTTGATAAAATTTATGACCGATATTCAAATTATCATATCGGCAAGCAACTTTATAGTAAAGAAGCCACTGGCGATAAATTAAGTATTACTTTAGAAGGTATTCTACCAGGGTCTTCTCACAACGCTTTGTGTGATGATGATGGTGTGGCATTAAAATCATTAAAAATCATTCAAAATGGAGAAGTGAAAAATTTATGGGGTTCTAGTCAAAAAGCTCAATATTTAAATACAATTATAAATGGTAAATATGAAAACATCGTTGTGGAAGCAGGAACATGTCCTTCTAATTTATCAGGAATTAGCTATTTAGAAATCGTGTCTTTATCCGATATGGACGTGGATTTATTAACTGGCGATTTTGGAAGTGAAATTCGTTTTGCATATTTTCACACAAAAAAAGGAACGATTATTCCAATAACTGGAGGTTCAATTGTTGGAAATATGAATGATAGTTTAGAAACATTAAGATTAAGCAATGAAATTTGCAGTTTAAATAATATTAAAATGCCAAAATTTGCTTTACTTGATCATGTTCGAATTTTCAAAAAATAAAGGAAGGTGATAAAATGTTTATCATTGAAGTTTTATTATGGCTGTTAGGTATTCTTGTAGGACTTGCATTGCTATTATGGCTAACTTTATTTTTAATGCTTTTACCCGGAAGAAAAAGTAAGGTTAAAAATTTTAAGTGGTTATTTGAAAGACCTATTGCTCATAGAGGATATCATAAAGGAAATAAAGAAGTTCCTGAAAATTCAAAAGCAGCTTATCTTGCTGCGATAGAAAAAGGCTATCATATTGAAATTGATGTTCATTTGACAAAAGATAATAAAGTAGTTATTTTTCATGATGGTGATTTAAATCGGATGTGCGGTGTGGATAAAAAAGTTTTTGAATCGACTTATGAAGAATTATTACAATATCCTTTAATGGGTGGTCAAGAAAAAATGATGGAATTACAAGAATTTTTAGATTTAGTTAATGACCAAGTTGGAGTTTTAATTGAATTCAAAGATGATTTTTTGGATGGTAGATTAGAACGAGCGGCCTATGAAATTTTAAAAAATTATAAAGGACGGTATGTAATGCAATCTTTTTTTCCTTATTCATTACGTTGGTTTAAAAAGAATGCACCTGAAGTGGCAAGAGGACAATTATGTTTTAATTATATGAAAAATAAAAAAATGAAGGAACTATATTCCAGACTCAGAAATACAGTTCCTCCACGAAAAATTACTCTTTTATTTTAATTTCGCAATGATCCAAGCTTTCGATAATAGCCAATGATTCTACATGAATACCTTGTGCACGCAAGTAGTCACCACCATGCTGGAATGACTTCTCTATCAAAAATCCCATACCCACAAGTTCTGCTCCTGCCTTTTGTACCAGGTCTATGATTCCTTTTGCCGCATTACCATTTGCAAGGAAATCATCGATAAACAATACCTTATCTCCCGGACACAAATAGTCACTGCTGACACATACCTCATATGAACGGTCTTTTGTAAACGAATACACCGTAGTAGTAAGCATGTTTTCCATTGTACTGGGTTTCTTTTTCTTTGCAAAGACAACAGGAAGCTCAAGCAAATATCCTACCATTATAGCCGGAGCAATACCACTGGCCTCGATAGTCAGTATTTTATTGATTTTTGTACTAGCAAAACGGCGTACAAATTCTACCGCCATAGATTTCATCAGAATCGGGTCCATCTGATGATTAATAAAATTATCTACTTTTAATATTCCTCCCTCAAAACATTTACCATCGCGCAAGATACGTTCCTTGAGTGCCTTCATATACCAAAAAGAGCTTTAATTGTTTTATATTTTAAATATTTTGCAAATTTACACGTTTTTATCTTATTTCCGGCAATGCTTGAGGGAGAGATATTATGCAAATACTAAAAATTATTCAACTTTAGGTACGTCGTTCACCGTTATATCTTCTGTTTCACCATCTGTTTGCCAGTCTGAAATATCACTGCCTTCAATGATCAGGCTTTCCTTTTCTATTTTCACTTTATACTTATAACATTTTCCTCCTACCAGATGTCCTTTCATAGCTTCAGTATAAGCTTCGTACGCAAATCCATCACGTTCATATGAAATAGAAAACTTCAATGTACCATCTTCTGATGTCGGATTCAGCAAAATGGCTATCTCATAGCCTTCTTCTATAATAGCTACTC
>CAJJXN010000034.1 GCA_905197115.1 uncultured Bacillota bacterium
GCTTTTGCTGGATCTGTTATTTGATAAAATACAACAGTATCAATTTGAATTGTAACATTATCTTTTGTAATAACTGGTTGAGGTTTAAAATCAACAACATGTTCTTTCAAACTAATTTTTTTAATTACTTTATCAAAAATTGGGATGATAAAATGCCAACCAACATCTAAGGTTGTCTTATATTTACCAATACGTTCTAAAACATACGCTTCGGTTTGATGAACAATGACAATTGATTTAAAAAATAGAAATAAAATAAGCAAAGAAATAACAGCGATGGCAATCCATACACCAATATTTACTGAAAATACAATAAGATTCATAATTTAAGTCCCCCTTTTTAAATTGATTCTACAAACAATTTATTGCCTTCAACTTTGACAATTTTGACTTTTTCATCTACGTCGAATGTTTTTGTTTCGCTTACAGCTGTCCATATAATGCCTTCATATTTAACCTCTCCTGGGAAATCAGGTGCTATTTTTGAGCAAACCATGACAACTTTCCCGATAGCACTATCGACATTTGTTGGAATAGTGGCTGTATCGAATTTTTTCTTGACAATTGGACGTAAGAAAATGATACAAATTACAGACACGATAGAAAAGATAGTTAAAGATAACCATAATGGTGCATGACATAGTTCCGCAATTAAAGCTCCTAATGCGCCGATAGCAAACCAAAAACTCGTTAAATCAGTTGTTGAAACTTCAATAATAATTGAAACAATCATAACGCCCAAATAAATCCAAAACCATAACATGTCGCATCACACTCCTTATATTTCCATTATATGTGATAAGTATATTTTTTACAATATAAAAAATATAACTTTATCGAATAATGTTGCAAAATCCTTTCATACAATGTAAAGAAAGGGTGTGGGAGAATGCAATTTTTGATAACGAGTTTCCACTTTATTGATAAAAAGAAAGATAAAACGATTTTATATCTTCACGGATGGAATGCCTCTTATCAAACATTATTACCATTAACACAAAATTTAGAAGAATATAATGAATTATTTTTAGATTTGCCAGGATGTGGAAAGCATAAAGATCCGAAAGAACCTTTAATGATTAGTGATTATATTACGATTATAAAAGAAAATTTTAGTGAACAAATCGACAAAATTTCTTTTATTGTGGGTCATTCTTTTGGCGGAAAATTAGCGGTAAAATTAGCGAATCATTTGCCAAATTTAAAAGGATTATTTTTAATTTCTCCTTCTATATTAAAAGGAAAAAGATCTTTTAAGTATTATTATAAAGTTTTAAAATATAAATTTTGTAAAAAACTTCACTTAAATACTAAAAATATGGGAAGCGAAGATTACAAAAATGCTTCCTTAATTATGAAGAAAACTTTAGTAAATATCGTAAATGAAGATGGCAGAAAAGAAATAAAAATACTACATTGTCCTACTTTATTAATTTGGGGAAATAAAGATATGGCTACTCCAATTTATATGGCTTATAAAATTAAAAAAACAATGAAAAATTGTGAAGTAATTGAAATTCAAGGAGACCACTTTGCATATCTAAATAAAAAAAATCACGTCAAAGAAATATTAACATATTTTATAAAAGGGGTGGAAAAAAATGATTGTTCTTAGCTTAGTTTATACATTTTTCTTGTCATTTTACTTGGTGATTTATCACTTGAATTTTTTTCAAAAACAATATTATGATTTTACAAGGTATTTTAAATTAATTAAAGAAAAATTTACTTTTTCATGGGTAAAAGGGATATTTTTCGTTTTCTTAGGCGTATTATCCTTTATTCCATCATTTTTTAAATATATGGACGTCATACGGTATGTTTTAATTGCTATCATAGCTTTTTTCTTATATCGCACAAAAGTAAATGATAAAATTATTCCCTTTAAGATTACTAAAAGAGTAAAACGATTCTTTATCCAATATAGTGTGATTTATGCCATATTTATTTTTGTTATGATAATCAGCCATTGTAATGCTGCTTTTGTTCCTTTTATTTATCGATGCTTATTTATGATTGCTTTTTTAGCAACTGGTTGTTTAAATATAGGAATAGAAAAAATATATCTTAATCATTACAAAAAGAAAGCAAAAAATAAAATTAAAAAATGTGTGAATTTAAAAATTATCGGGATAAGTGGAAGTTATGGTAAGTCAAGTACAAAATATTATGTTAAACACTTATTGGATACAAATTATCGAGTGTTAACTACGCCAAAATCTTATAATACGATGAATGGTATTTTAATGACAATCAATAAAGATTTGAGTATGTCGCATGAAATATTATTGTTAGAATTAGGGATAGACAAAATAAACGGAATGAATAAGTATATTAAAACTTTTCCCTTTGATGTTTGTGCTTTAACAGGTGTTGGCATTCAACATTTAGCTACGTTTAAAACAATTCAAAATATTGAAAACGAGAAAATAAAATTACTCACTCATTTAAAATCAAATCAGGTAGCCATTATTAATTTAGATGAAGAAAGAATCATAAAACATTTAGAAGAAATAAATGCAAATAAAATAACAATTAGTGCTTTTAAACAAGCTGATATTTATGCTCAAAATATACAAGCAAAAGCAACAGGGACAAATTTTGATTTACATATTTATGACAAAGTTTATTCGATAAAAACGCATATATTAGGGCGACATCATATTCATAATATTTTAATTGCTGTGGCAATTGCAAAACATTTTCAAATTCAAGATGAAGTAATTGTAAAACGATTAAAGTCGTTAAAAAATTTAAATCATCGCTTAGAATTAAAAAAAGAAGGATTATGGAATATTATTGATGATTCTTATAATAGCAATCCACGAGGTTTTATTGAAGCTTTAGAGGTTTTAAAAACAGCTTCAACTAAAAAAATTTTGATTACACCTGGATTGATTGAATTAAATCAATATAATGAATCTTTAAATAAAAAAATAGCGACTTATATTAAAAAAAGTGTTGATTTAGTTGTTTTAGTCGGTAAAAATGCAGATTCTATTCATCAAGAACTACTATTTGAAAAGATGGATGAAAAAAAGATAGAACATTTTAATTCATTTATCGAAGCGATAGATTATTTAAAAAATAATTATATAGATCAAAAAATTACAATATTAATTGAAAATGATTTACCTGATTCTTATTTAAAATAAAGGGAGAGAGAAAAATGAAAATAAACATTGGTCTTGTTTTTGGGGGATGTTCAGTTGAACATGAAATTAGTGTGATTAGTGCTTTACAAGCTTATCATAATTATCATGGAGAAAGATATGAACTTATTCCAATTTATTTAAGCAAAAACAAAGAATTTTACTATGGAAAAGATTTGGTTGATGTGAAAAACTATACGAATTTACCGAAACTTTTAAAAAAATGTAGTCAAATTCAATTTAAAAAGAAAAATAATAAAACTTTTATACAAGCAGGATTTAAAAAGGTTGAAATTGATGCGGTTTGGCTTGTAACACATGGAAATAATTGTGAGGATGGAACTTTATATAATTATTTTAATATGTTAAATATTGTTTGTTTAGGTTTAGATTCTTTTCAAGGAAGTATTAGCCAAGATAAATCGATTTGTAAACAATTAATGCAAGCTAATAAAATTAAACAAACAAAATTCTTTTGGGTGCATACTTTACAATACAACCAAAATAGTGATGATGTAATAAATCAAGCCAACAAAATTGGTTATCCTTTAATTGTCAAGCCAGCTAAACTAGGAAGTTCTGTAGGAATCCAAATTTGTTATAATGATGCAAATTTGATTGACGCAATTGAAGAAGCTTTTATTTATGATACTAAAGTATTAGTCGAAGAATTTATTGAAAATGCACGTGAATTCAATATTTCGTTATTAGGAGATATTGAAGAATATCGTGTATCTGCGATTGAAGAAGTAACAAAAAATAGTTTTTTAAGTTATGATGATAAATACAATAGTCATTCTAAATGTAAAGGTATGGCAGGGTTGAATCGGATTGTTCCTGCAAATATCGATGTAAAATTAGGACAAAATATTATACAAACAGCCAAAAAAGTTGCTAGCATTTTAGATATCGCTTTATGTGTTAGACTCGATTTCTTATATGATACAGAAAAGAAAGTACTTTACTTTAATGAAATTAATAATATACCAGGTTCTTTGGCATTTTATTTATGGGAAAAGGTTGATTTATCTTTTAATGCTTTGATTGAATCTATTTTAGATATTGGAATTAAAAATGAATATATGAAGGCGCATTTAACGTTAAGTTATCATGCGAACATTTTTAATACCGCTGAAATTGAAAAAATAAGTATTTGTAAATAATCTTTCTATTTTCATTTCTTTTGAATTTTATTATAATAAAATTAAAAGAAGGAGTGATAATATGGCAACACCACACAACAAAGGAAATATAGGTGATTTTGCGAAAACAGTTTTAATGCCTGGAGATCCTTTAAGAGCAAAGTTTATTGCTGAAACTTTTTTAGAAAATCCACGCTTAGTCAATACTACTCGGAATATGTTAGGTTATACTGGAACGTATAAAGGTAAAGAAGTAACTGTTATGGGGTCTGGAATGGGAATGCCTTCCATTGGCATTTACAGTTATGAATTATTTAAATTTTATGGAGTAGAACAAATCATTCGAATAGGTTCTTGTGGAGCTTTTCAAGATGACATCAATTTATTTGATGTGATTATTTGTCAAGGAAGCTCTACAGATTCAAATTATGCAGCACAATATAATTTGCCAGGTATTTATTCGCCTTTAGCTTCATATGACTTACTTGAAAAAGCAGTGCAATCCGCAAAAGATAGAAAGGCTGTATATCATGTAGGTAATATTTTGTCTAGTGATATTTTTTATCGTGCTGATGGTGATTCTTGGAAAAAGTGGAAAGAAATGGGTATATTAGGTGTAGAAATGGAAAGCTATGCACTTTATTGCAATGCCGCTCATTTAAAGAAAAAAGCTTTAACGATTTTAACGGTTTCAGATTCTTTGGTTCATAAAACTGAAACAACAGCAGAAGAAAGAGAAAAATCTTTCACGAAAATGATGGAGATTGCACTAGATTTAATCTAGTTTAATAAGACCTATGTGGAAGATTATTATTTTAATCATCATAGGAATACTTTTACTCTTGTTTTGTTTATTCTTTAAACAAATAAGAGTTTTTTATATTGGCATTACAAGACATAGAAGGATACAAAGAAACTTATATAAAGCATGTAAAAAAGAAAATTATTTAATTTTAAATGATATATTAATTCAAGTTAATGAAGATAAATTCAGGCATGCAGATACTATCATTTTTGGTGATAAATATATATATGTTGTCAAGGAAGCCATTTGGCTTGGAAAAATTGAAGGGTTTCGCGAAGATGAAAAATGGCGTCTATATTATAAAAACACTTTAGACCATGTTAAAAATCCTTTTTTAGAGAATGAAAAAAAGATTCGACGTATTGCTAATGTGACTAATCTTTCATTAGATAATTTTAAAAGTATTGTAGCTTTGGCTAAAACAGTTGAAGTTGGAAATATTAAAATTGAGGGTAAAAACGAATTTATGTGTATGGAAGATGAAGTGATTGCGTCGATTAAATGGATAGAAAAAGAATCAAAAGAAGATAAGTATGATCCTCAAGAAGTAGAAAAATATGCAAATTTATTATATCAGCATGGTTTAAATAGTGAGAAGAAAGTTAAAAGGAAAAAATAAAATGAAAATTACAGAATTAAAAAAATATCAAAGTGAAGCTCTTTATTCTTATTCTTTTGGTGCTTTTGTCACGATTGAACTTTTAAAAAATCGACCCAATGATGTCTTTTGTGTATTAGTTGATGAAAGCTTTGTCAAAAACGAAAGTTATCAATTATTAAACCAATTATGTTTTGAACATCACATTCCTTTATTCATAAATCAAAAATTAGTAGAAAAATTAAGAAATAAAGATAATTGTTTTGTAATTGGGGTGTTTTATAAAAAAATAAATGCTTTAAGAAACCATAAACATGTTATATTAGAGAACATTCATGATTATGGAGTATTAGGAACGATTATTCGCAGTATGCATGGTTTTAATTTTCATGATTTAATTTTATTAAATTGTGATATTGATTTTTTTCATCCACATGTAATTCGTGCTAGTATGGGTGCTTTTTTTAGTGTTAATATTGAGAAAATAGATTCAATCAAAGCATATAAAAGAAAGTATCCAAAACAATTAATTTTTTCATGTCATGAAACGGGAAAATTATTATTAAATGAGGTTGATAAAAATTTAAAAAACATCACTTTATGGATGAATCCATCGACAAATTTAGAACAATCAATAAAAATAAATGAACAATGTAGTTTGGAAAACAATGCCAACATCTTATTTTTTCATTTCTATGAAGAATAAGATGTTTTTCTTATACACGTTTTTAGTTATAATGCATAAAATACTAATAGAGGTGGTAGATTATGCCTAGAATAAAATATATTGATTCTGATATCACTCTTTTGGCTCGAATTATGCGTGCAGAGGCTTTGGGCGAAGGTGAAACTGGAATGCAATTAGTTGGAAATGTGGTAGTCAATCGGGTAATTGCCACTTGTAGTACGTTTAAAAAAATGAATACGGTTTATAAGGTTGTGTATCAAAAGGGACAATTTGCAGGGGTGAATACACCTTTATTTAAACGTTATCCAACGGATAAAGAAAGACGTTTAGCTAAAGCATGCTTAGATTATTATGTGAAGTGGCCTGCCACACGATCTTTATATTTTAAAAATCCTGGCAAAGGGAAACCTTGTCCAAAAAACTTTTGGGGACCTTTTGTAGGCAAATATAAAAATCATTGTTTTTATCGACCTAATTCATCTTTGAAATGCAATTTGTAATCTACTCAATTTAAATTATTTAAAATAGTTATTAAAGAAAAGGATACCAAGAAATCTTGATATCCTTTTTTGCTAACTTAATTGAGTTAAATAATTGACAATACCATTAAAGAATGAGTTAGCGATTAGCTGTTTATTATTTAAAATAAAATTTGCTTGATTAATTTCATCGTGGAATAAAATCTCGATAAGAGCAGAAGGTGCTAAAACATTTTTAATTTCATAAAGAGATGCATCTGTTCCATCTCCATATTTAATACCACGATTTTTAAAATTATGGACTTGATTTAATGATTCTAAGATGGATTTTCCAAATAAATAACTTTTTTTAGAAACCCATACTTCAGAACCATTTCCACCTCCACCGTTACTATGAATAGCAAAGTGAAGATCAGGATGATAAGCATTACTTTCTTTTACAGAGTTACTTAATGATAATCCATCTAAATTAGCTTTAATTTGAAGATTGGTTTCAGCTTTTAAACGATTAACTAAAATAAGTGCAATTTCATTCATTACTTGTCCTTCTGTATGTACTTTATCATAATATTGATTTTTAAATTGTACAGAAGGATTGATATAAATTTTATATTCTTTTTTAAAAATAATTTTTTGTGGTTCTATTGGATTATTTGAAGGAGTATTTGATGTGGAAGTAGAAGGTTGTTCTATAGAGGGTTCGTTAGAAGGTTTTGTAGTGGAATCGATTTTAGATGAATTACCTTGACAACTACATAAAAAAGATAAACAGATAAGACTCATTAATAATTTGTTTTTCATATTATCTTCTCCTTTTGACACTATCATTATATCGAATAATAGGCTTTTTTTCTATGGTAGCGAATTGGTAAAAAAATGGTTAAAAGAGCCAAATCTCTTGACAAATTGGGTCGTATTTCTTTGCTTTTTCGTATAATATTTATTATAATAAATATTGAGGTAATGTATATGAAAAAAGAAATTGAGATCACCATTGATCACTTAACAAAAGATGGCGTTGGAGTAGCAAAAGTCGAGAAAAAACCGATTTATGTTGCTAATTGTTTCGCACATGAAAAAGTTCAAGTTTCTATTGATCATGAAGGGAAAAGAAATATTTATGGTCATATAAAAAAAGTTATTGAGCCCAATTTAAATCGTGTTTTGCCTAAATGTAAAGTTTATAATCAATGTGGTGGATGCCATTTATCTTTTATGAATTATCCAAGTCAATTGAAGCTTAAACAAGAAATTGTTCGAAAAATTTATAAAAATGAAGGTTTTGAAAATATAATCGTTCATCCTTGTGTGGGAATGGATGATCCTTATCAATATCGTAATAAAGTTCAAACTCCTATAAAAATGCAAAAAAATAGGATTGTAGCGGGTTTTTATAAAGAAAACTCTCACGATATAGTTCCTTTTGATGTTTGTCATGTTCAAAGTGATAATAGTAATCAGATAATAAAAGGCGTTTTAAAAGCTATGGAAGAAAACAAAATTTCTCCCTATGATGAAGATAAAAAGACAGGAATTGTTCGACATTTGTTAATTCGTAAAGCAGATAATGAAATCATGTTAGTTTTGGTAACATCTCTAGATTCCTTTCCAGGAAGAAGAAATTTTATTCAATCGATTCGAAAATATTTGCCTTTTGTAACTACGATAGTTCAAAATATTAATCCACGTACAACCAATGTTATTTTAGGAGAAAAAGAAAATGTTTTGTTTGGTAAAGGATATATTATGGATACTTTATTATCTTTATCTTATAAAATATCTCCAAAATCTTTTTATCAAATTAATAAAATTCAAACGGAGAAATTATATCAAAAGGCAATTGAATTAGCAAATTTGTCAAAAAAAGATGTCATTTTTGATGCTTATTGTGGCATTGGAACAATTGGTTTAAGTGCTTCAAAGTATGTTAAAGAAGTTGTAGGAGTAGAAATTATCAAGGATGCGATTAAAGATGCTATGAATAATGCAAAGTATAACCATATTCATAATTGCCATTTTTATTGTGATGATGCTTCTGAATTTATACAAAATGTGAAAGTTAAATTTGATGTTGTATTCGTTGATCCACCACGTAAGGGCTGTGACTTAAAATTTTTACAAGCATTAGTAAAACAAATGCCAAAAAAAATTGTTTATATTTCATGTAATCCTGAGACACAAGCTAAGAATGTCGCTTTTTTGTGCAAGTATGGTTATGATTTTAAAGAAATATATCCTTTTGACATGTTTCCACAAACATATCATGTGGAAACAGTAGTTCTTTTGTGTAGGTAAATTCCTGATGATTTATTTAGAATTAAATATAGAATTAGATGAAGATTTTTTAACAAAAGCAGAGTCAAAAGGAACTTATGCCAAAATAAGCGATATATTTAAATAATGAAAAATGGCGTTGGAATGAAAAAACAGGAGATGTTTATCCATATGAAAAATACTAAAAAAGGAAGAAACATATTATGAGTTATAGAAATTTTATGATTGTTTATACCAATTCAATAAATAATTCATTAGGTAAATTAAAAGAAGATTTAATTGAAGTGGCTAAAAAAAATAATATTGGAATTCATTTTAACATAGTAGGTTATTATAATGAGTTGCTAGAAGTATTAAATATAACGAACAATTACTTTTGCATTTCAGATGATTTTGAACATATTGAATGTGAGAACACATTTTCTATAGTAGAAGCTTTCGATTATATGGTATCATTAAAACTAGATGGAAAAGAGGAGAAGAAAAGGGCAGAAAAAAATTATTTAATTCAAAAATTAAAATTTTTAAATGAATTTGTGGAATTAATTTTTCAAACGATGGATAATCCTGTTTCAATTGAATTTTATTTTTCCAATCAATATGGATCAACACTTGAAGACTATAGAAATATAATAGTTTATAAACGAGATTTAACGGAAGCATTTGTACAAATGTTGCAACCAACAAAAAAAGATAATTATATTGGTGTAAAAACAACAAAATTTATAATAAAATAATTAGAATTTTCTAATCTAATTTATCAAAGATACATAAGCACTATACATTGAAAGATAGATTTTTGAATCAATCAACAACCATTGAGTCACAACCGAGAACAATTCTAGTTAGATTTGGTGGAGAAATAGGAAACTATTTGGATTCATTATACATACGTATTTAGGAGGTAAATATGAAAATATTTTGGGCTAATAGCATTTGTTCTTACATAAGTAGAATATTCGTATATTTTCCTATTGTTTTAGGACTAATACTATCATTTGATAATTTACAATTTTTAATTAGTATTCTTATTTGTGGATTGATAGCATCTTATTTATTATATTTTTGTAATTTTTGCTGGTATTTTGGTTTTTTAAAATTTACAAATGAGTATTTGTATACTCCAAATGATTTTGTTCCTAAAATAACAAGATTGCAATATAGAGAGAAAATATTGTATAAAGATATTTGCGCTATTGAATTCAAAGACAGTGAAGGAAATTCTTTCGGTAAACCGTTATGGAGGGCAAATTGTGTTAGTTATCTAGAAATAACAACCAAAAATAATTGTATACATAAGATTGCAATTGGAAAGTATTCTCATAAGCAATGGAATAAGATAGAAAAAGAAGTATTAAAACAAGTGCCAAATGTTTTAATAATAAAAAGCGCAAATGAATTAATAAAATTTAGAAAGAATTAATATAGCAACTCATTAGTTATTAGCTAGATGCACTTACTACAAGAATGTAGTAAATGCATCTTTTTTAATGCTTAAAAAAAATTAAAGTGCTACTCCGACACTTTGGCATGTTGGTGTTCGTTACTATTGAAGAGATTTATTTTTATATCTTTTATTAATTGGTAATGGAGTAGTTTCAAATAATGAAAAATTGAGGAATTATTAATTAGAAGTAATCATAAATCCAAAGTAAGTAAAGACCAAAATAAAAAACAATTAAAAGAGTAGTAAAAATATATCATATTATTAAAAGGTTAGGGTATTAGGCAAAATAAATGAATCTATTTTCAATGAATTATTAAATGAGTATAAAAAAAAAGAGGATTTAGTTTCTAAAATAAGTAAAATAGAAACCAAATTATCTAAACAAAAGGGTACAGAGACAAAAGTTAAAGAAATTGCTAATATAATCAAAAAGTATTATAATATTAGTGAACCAATCCATTTATTTTTAATGAATTAATCCACAAGATAATTGTGCATGAAAGAGAAATCATTAATGGTAAAAGAGTTCAAAAGATATAGATTCTATAGATTTATGGTATAGAATCCTTAGAAACTTATTATATGAGTTCTTAACTAGGACCCTAAAGGAACTTGGAGTTGGAAAAAGTTCTGGGGAGTAGTGGCAGTAGTTGTTATTATAACTTATGAAAAGCAATAGTCCGTTAATGAAATTAACTAGTAGTGGAAATTATCTTATTAGAGCATCTTTTGTTGGACATAGTGTTAGAGGTTATTTTGATTTAGCAGGAATTATATTATCATTTTTCTAGATAGGGGAGGACTAACATGACTTATACTAGCGAGGAAAAGCAAATTGCAAAAAAATTTATTGAATGTAAGATTCCTGAATACATTTATGACTATGATGAAGAATTCAATAAAAAGCATAATTTAAATGTTGATACTATGGAATATTATGAAGCATTATTTGATGTTGCTCATTGTATATTAGATGATATAAGTTTGGAATCTAATTTTTTAATAGCTCTAAAAAATAAAGAGTTGAATATTTTGGTAAAACAACAAAATAAGAATTTTATCGAAAAAGATTTTAGTAATAAAGTAAGTGAGTTGCTTAAAGTAATAGAAAAGTATATAGAACTTTAAATTATAAAGGGATTGCAATAGTTTGTTTTTTTATAAAAGTACATATTGTATATATTAATCCGCTTATCTAGAGGATTAAGGTTATAATATTAGTAAGAAAAAAAGACTTTTGGCAGAATTTGTTTCTTAAAAATATAATGGAACATTGTGGCTCATAGGCACTTTAGGTGCGAAAACAAAAGTTAAAAGTGGGATACCCACTTTGTAGGGTATCGAAAATGCAGTGTGCTGCATTTCCTTATCCTGCTCCATTTTAAATGAATTTTGTTACATATAAAACGTTATTTTTGAGCAGTTTTATTGAATTAGTCGTCAATTAAGGGGAATGTAAGAGCTTTATAGTTAGGATTAAAGTTGCTTTAAGAGAAAATTGAGTTGCTAAATTTATGTTATGAAACTATGAATATTTCTAAAAATTATATTTTAGAAGAAAATTACATTGTTATAAAAGAAAATGAACTTGAAAATCTTTATATAATGGTTAATTGTATTTTGGACACTTTTCTAAAAATAGGTTTATTAGAAAATGATGAACCAAATAAAATAGGTTTTGAATTAGAAAAATTAAATGAAAAAATTAATCACGAATATGTTAAGTTGAATAAGAAACTCATCAAAAAAAGTTTACAAAACTGTTAAAAATTATATTTATTACTTTTAACCATGAACATCTAGCCTATTTTTTAAATTATAAAAGCCCAATTCAATATAGAACTGAGCTCTTATTTAATTAAATAAACTTTTTTGTGTCTACTAACTATTGACTACTTCACTTTTGCCCATATGACTGGGCTTTTCTTTTTGCTAATCTGCCATTGCTGCACATGATTTTCGGCAAGAAGTCATGTCTGCCATCCGACGGCCTCGGTTTCCGGCAGGGTCAGGACGTTGTCCATTACGTTTGCGGACGTAAGCTTGGACTTATAATCCAAGTGGCTGTAGATGTTTGCCGTGGTGCTGATATCGCTGTGGCCCAGCCATTCCTGGATCTGCTTCATGGGCACGTCGTTGGCAAGCAGCAGCGAGGCGCAGCTGTGCCGGAGATCGCGGAAGCGGATATGCCGCAGACCTTTCAATTCCAGCAGCTTGCTGAAATTGGCGGTAACGCTTCTGGGGTTGAAGATATTGCCCATGGCATCCACAAAAACATAGCCGTCATACTTTTTGCTGTAGCAATTTCCGCATACGCGCCGATTCTCCTTTTGCTGCTCCCTCAGCGCCAGCAGCTTTTCCCGGATGTTGCTGACCAGCGGCAGGGAGCGCAGGCTGGATTTCGTCTTGGCGCGGTCGGCGCAGACGATTTCACATTTGCCGTCTATCTTTGCGTTGGTTACAATGTGCTTAATGGTGATGGTGTCCCGCTCAAAGTCGATGGCGTCCCATTTCAGCCCCAGCGCCTCGCTGCGGCGCAGGCCGTAAAAGGCGGTCATCTGAATCAGCAGGGAGTACGGATGATCCTTGGACGCTTCCAGCAGCCTCTCCAGCTCCTCCTGCCGGTAATAGTCCGCAATGTACCGCTGCTTCTTGGGGCGCTCCACCTTGTCGGCGGGGTTGAAGGGAATCAGGTCCATTTTGACGGCGTATTTCAGTGCCTTGTGGATATTGGCGTGATAGTGGATTACCGTACCGGGCGACACGGTTTTCAGCTCATGCAGATAAAAGCTCTGAATGTGCTTGGCTTGAATTCCGTCCAGCGTCAGCCCGGTGTTTCGAAAATACGGTGCGATCTTCCCCTTTACCATCTGCGTGTAAGAGGAAAAGGTGGTCTTTTCCACCGAGCTGCGGATAATCTCCAGCCACAGCTCCATGTAGTCGGCAAACAGCATATCAGAGGAGATGTCCTCGTTCTCCATGCTCACAACCGGCGGGACAAAGCTCTTGCGGGTGTCCAGCAGCAGCTTCTCAGCGCGGCGCTTGTTTCCCTTTGCGGGAAGTCCTGTGGGAATCCACGGCTGCCTGCGCTTGCCGTTGGCATCCGTGTAATTCAGCACCATGTAGTAATTGTCGTTTTTTATTTGCAGGTGTCCTGCTATCATAAACTCTACCTCCTTTGCGGATAGCACATGAACGGGCACCCTTTCGGACCGTTTTTATTATACGCCCGGCGGGAATGCCCGTCCAATGTGCCATACAGGTTCAAATCCCGGCTACGCCGCCGGCTGCGG
>CAJJXN010000035.1 GCA_905197115.1 uncultured Bacillota bacterium
CTTGACTAAGTTCATCTACACTCTTTACCATAAATACACTTTGCATAATGTTGGTTAAATTTTTAAAATCATTTCCTGGATAAAATTTGATGAAAGGTATGTACAATAACGCAAATAACCATTCAAGTTCATAGTCTTCCCATTCAAATTTATTAAAATATTCTTTTAAACATCCTGATAAATCAATTGAGCCAAAATATGAATGCTCAAAAAGCGATTTTAATTCATATACAGGAGAACAAATTTGCATTTTTTCATTTGATATGATTTTATCTTTGGAAATAAAAATATGATTATAATCAAAATTTTGATGCGTGATTACTTGGCGAATCGTACTTTTATCTTTCGTCAATTCTTTGAATTTATTTAAATGTTCTTTTGATTTTTCAAGTGATTTGATAAACTTTGTATAATTAAGTGTATAATACCATTGAGATGGAGATTTATAATCTAATCGTTCAATATCTTCCATCATTTTATCTAAGATGTGTAAAGCTTGTTGTTGGCTTTCTTCAATTGAAGCAACTGTTTCTTTATAAAAACTAATACTTACATTGGAAGTAAATACACTTTTATTATGTACTTCTCCAATGCGTGAAAGATAATATTTAAGTTTAATGTCTTTGGCTTCTAAATATTCTTCTTGAATCCAAGGTGTTAAACGAATAACTTTATTTTTAAATGTAGGAGTAATTGTTCGTTGTTGGGTTTTTACAGGCATTGTAAAATAATCAATATGCAATGCTTCTAATTTTTCACATACTTTGCCATCATTAAAATGATCAACATATTTAAGGCTATATGATTCGTTTTCACATTTGATTTGATAAACTTTATCTGAGTATTTAATAAGAACTTGAGGCTCTATATTATATAGTTGTTTTAAAGTATCTCTCATTTTACTTCATCATCTTCACTTCGATGAATAGTATAAAATGTGACATAAGAATCATTATCTTTAAATAAATCATGTGCCCAATTTGAATTTATATTTTTTTCTTCTTCGCGAGATTCCATCAAAGGAGCGGCAAAAGAAATAGGTGCTGGGATAGGTTCTTTTAAAATAACAGCTACTTCTTTTTGATCATCTTCCTCTTCGATAATTTCTTGATTTTCATTATTCAGTTCATTTTTAATATCTTCGTCAAGATCGGATAAATTAGAAGCATCTATTGTAGGATCTTCAAACTCTTTTAAAATTTCATTATCGTATAAAAGAGGTGAATCATCCATTATCTCATCAATTTCATTCGTTAAATTAAATTTTTCAGTTTCATAATCTGGCTCTTGAACTTCTTCCGTCATTTTTAGAAAACCTGAAATTTTTAATTTTATCTTAAAAACTACTGCATTTTTTAAAATTTGATAGGAATAATCTTCAATTGTTAGTGAAAATTTTGATTTATCAATTACTTGATCAAAGGGCGCAAAAATGTCGACGTCGATATGTTCTTCGAAAGGTTCTAAGCCTTTTAAAGTAAATGCGCTTCCAGATAATTTAATTACTCCAATGACACTACATCCATCTTCTAATAATTTATAATCTATTGAATCCTTTACTGAGACATTATGCAATGACTCAATATTTGTAGAAAATACGATTGCTTTCTCTAAAGTTATATTATCCATATCAATCACTCCTATCATTATATATGATAAGAAGTCAAAATTAATGATAAAAAAAGTGAAAGTTCAATAAATAACTTTCACATATAATTTTTATTTTTTATAAAGAAGATTCTTTATAAATATTTAAAAGAGATAGGACTACTTTTTCATAAGATGAATCAAAGCAAGAGTAGTAAATCATATCTTTAAAAATATGAGGGTCACAAACTTCTTGTGCTTGCTTTTTAAGTTGATGTTTCATGCTTTGGTTTAATTTATCACATTTACTTGCCACAATTAATACATTGCGATTTGCATCCTTAGCTAAATTTAAAAGTAAAATATCATCTTTTGTAAAACCTACTTTTGCATCAATAATAACGACCATGCATATTAATGATTTTCTGGAATAAATATATTCTTGCATCATATTAGCAAAAGATTCATCACGATTTTTATTTGCTTTCGCATATCCATATCCTGGAGTGTCAACTAAACGATATCCATTATTTACTTCAAAGAAATTTAAATATTTTGTTAAACCAGGTGTTTTAGATACTTTTGCCATATTTTTATTATTTGTCATTTTATTGATTAAAGTTGATTTGCCAACATTACTTCTGCCAACAATACAAATTTCTTTTTTACTTTCATCTGGCCAAAATTCTTGGCTTGGAGCAGAAAGCAAATATCTTACATTATTAAGAAACATGTGCGTTTTTTAAGGCAATATCAATGACTTCATTGACATGCTTTACAGGAACAAATGTAATTTCATCAAGCACAACTTTTGGTAATTCATCTAAATCTTTTTCATTTTCTTGTGGTATAATCACAGTTTTAATGCCTGAACGATGCGCACTAATTGATTTTTCTTTTAATCCACCGATAGGTAAAACATTTCCTCTTAAGGTAACTTCACCCGTCATGGCAACATCGTTTTTAACTTGTCTTTTTGTTAAAGCACTAATAATAGCCGTTGTCATTGTAATTCCAGCACTTGGACCATCTTTTGGAACGGCTCCTTCAGGAACGTGTATGTGCAAATCAATTTTAGAGAATAAAGAAGAATCAATATGATAATATTCAGCATTCGCTTTTACATAGTCAAAAGCAATACTTGCAGATTCTTTCATGACATCTCCTAACCGTCCGGTCACGATTAAGCTTCCTTTACCATCAAAATAATTTACCTCAATTGGTAAAATATCTCCACCAAATTCTGTATAAGCAAGACCAGTTACAACACCTATTTGACTTTCTTTTTCTTTTTTTGAATAATCAAACATTTCTTTTCCTAAATATTCTTGAACAACTTTAATTGTCACTTCATGAATATCGAGAGAAAGGGCATTTTTAAGTTTTCTTACGACTAATTTACGACAAATTTTAGCGATTGCTCTTTCTAAATTACGAACTCCTGCCTCGCGTGTATAGTAGCGAATAATGTGTAATAATGCATCTTCGCTAAAACGAATTTGTTCGTCTTCTAAACCATGTGCAATTAATTGCTTTGGAACTAAATGCTTTATGGCAATATTTGTTTTTTCAATTTCAGTATAACTTGAAATTTGAATGATTTCCAAACGATCTCTTAAAGGTGCTGGAATGTTTTCTAAATAGTTAGCAGTAGCAATAAACATTACATTGGATAAATCATAGGGTTCTTCAATATAATGATCGCTAAAGAATTTATTTTGTTCTGGATCTAGTAATTCTAACATAGCGCTCGCAGGGTCGCCTTTATAATCTGCTCCCATTTTATCAATTTCATCAAGTAGGAAAACAGGATTTATTACGCCTGCTTTTTTCATTGCTTGTAAAACTCTTCCAGGAAGAGCTCCTAAATAAGTACGGCGATGTCCTCTAATTTCTGATTCATCCTTCATGCCACCTAAAGACATTTTTACAAATTTACGATCAATTGCACGTGCAATTGACTTTGCAAGTGAAGTTTTTCCAACTCCAGGAGGACCTACAAAGCAAAGAATAGGAGCCTTTAGCGAACTTGTTAAAGTCTTAACAGCCAAGTATTCTACAATTCTTTCTTTTATCTTTTCTAATCCATAATGATCTTCATCTAATACTTCTTCTACTTTTAAAATGTCATTATTATCTTCTGATTTTTGATACCAAGGAATAGCAATTAGCCAGTCTATATAAGTTTTGAGCATAGAAGCTTCACTACTTGCTTGAGGCATACTTTCTAATCTTTTTAATTCGGACAAGGCTTTATTTCTTACACTTTCTGGAAAAGGATTATCCATAAGTATTTTACGTATATCTTCTACATCTTGTTCAACAGGTGAAATGTCACCAAGTTCTTCTTTGATAGCTCTTAATTTTTCTCTTAAGATATATTCTTTTTGATTTTCATCAATTTTTTTGCGTACCTTTTGAGTGATTTCATTTTCAATCTTTGTAATTTCTTTTTCACTTTCTAGGTATTCAATAATGACTTCTAAACGTCTCAAAACATCTCTTGTTTCAAGTAGTTGAATCGCTGTTTTTAAATTATGAACTAAGACTTGAGAAATCGTATCTGTAAATTCGGAAGCCGAAACTCCTTTTGAAAGTTTATCAATTGTGGATTTTGGAATGTTTGGAGTAACTGCAATAAAATCTTCGATAATAGCGGCAATTTTACGTATATAAGCAGCTTCTTTTTCTAAGTCGCCATCCACATCTTCCACGACTGAAACGTTTGCATAATAGCAGCCATCTAAACTATAAAATGAATTGAGTACGACACGTTGAAGCCCACTTAAGGACACTTTTACAATGCCATTTTCATAGTTTCTTTTTGTTTTAATTTTTGCAATTGTACCAAATGTTGAAATAGAGTTTTTGTCTACTTGTTCTACACTTGGATCAAGTTGAGGAACGACAATAATATGATTCGAAAAATCATTCATTGCTACTTTAATCGCATTTTTACTAAAAACACGACCTGCCTCAATATTCATATCATTTTTAGGAAATAAGACTGCACCACGTGTGCATAAAAGAGGATAGTCAACTTCAAGTTTTAAGATTTCATCAGCCATAGGTATTCCCCCTTTCTTATTCAAGTATTACCTAAAATAATTAAAATTAACTTAATTTATTATTTTCTTTTAAGAAAGCAATAACTTTGTTATTTCTTAAATCTGATTTAAATTGATTTAGACGATCTTTTAAGTTCTTTTTAAGTTCTTCTAAATCCATATGGTACATATCAGCCATTTTCTTCAATTCGGCTTCTACATCTTCATCACTAACAACAATATTTTCTACATTTCCAATTTCATTAATTACAAAAATTTGTTTTAAATTCTTTAAAGCTTCTTCGCGAGCTTGTTGTAATAATTTTTCTTCATCTGTGTTAGTCATTTTCAAATAATCTTCATAATTAAGACCATTTTGTTCAACACGTGCTTTAAAGTTATCAATCATATAACCTGCTTCTTCTTCAATCATTTTATCACTAACTTCAAATTCAGCTTTTTCACAAACTAAATTTACTAATTCTTGTAATTGTTTGCTATCTGCTTCATCTTCTTTTTTTGCTAATACTTCTTTGTTGAAGTGTTCTTTTAATTCTTCTACAGTATTAACATCGGCTATGTCCGCTTCTTTTACAAATTCATCGTTTAAAGTAGGAACAACTTTTCTTTTAATTTCATGAACTTTTACTTTAAAAGTTGCTTCTTTTCCAGCAAGATTAGCCACATAATTTTCAGGGAAAGTAATTTTGATTTCACTTTCTTCATTGGTTTTCATGCCAATTAATTGATCTTCAAAACCAGGAACAAAAGTATTTGAACCAATTTCTAATGAGAAGTTTTCAGCTTTACCACCTTCAAAAGCTACACCATCAACAAAGCCTTCAAAGTCAATAACTGCGGTATTACCACTTTCAATAGAACCATCTTCTACAATTTCAAGTTCTACATTTTTATTTAATAATTCATTGATTTTTGCATCAATGTCTTCTTGAGTAACTTCAACTTTATCTTTTTTCACTTCAATATCTTTATAAGCACCAAGTGTAACGATTGGAGCTGTTACAAAAAGAATATCAAATTCAAAGTTTTCTTCATCCATTTTGATAATATTTAATTCAGGTTGATAGAAAGGACGAATTGCATTTTCTTTTATAGCGTTTTGGTAAGCTTTATCAATCATCGCATCAGCAGCGTGTCTTAAAACTTCAGCAGGATTAATTTTTGCTTTTACCATTTGTTCAGGTGCATGACCTTTTCTAAAGCCAGCAACAGTTGTGTTTTTAGCAATTTTTTTGAATTCTTTTTCTTGCGCTTCTTTCCATTCTTCAACATCTACAACGACGTTTAACTTTGTTTGACATTTTTCTAATTTTTCTAAATTTGTTTTCATATATATTCTCCTTCTTTTTTATGTATATACAAATTAATATTATACAATAATATTATAAAAACTCAAATGTTTTTCAATAAGGACAAAAGAATTTCATAATATTTGTCAACATCTTTTGAATGCAGTGAGTAGTAATTCATAAATTCTTGATTTTGAATAGGACTTTCTTTAACATCATTAATGAACTTTATAACAGCGTAAAATAAACTATCTGCTTCAGATAAAGTTAGTTCATATGGGTATTGCTCAAGCAATAACATTTCGATTAATTGTTTAAAAATCGAGAGATCATTTACTTCTAGTTGAATGGATATTTCTTTAATTTTATTTTGTAAATATATAAATGATTCAAATAATCGCAAATCTTTTGCTTTAATTGGATTAATAAGAAATGTTTTTTGATGTTTTTGAATGCAAAAGTTTGAGTCTATTTTTAAATCCGTTAAAGTAGCTAACAATAAAGATTTAGTTATATTTGATATATTACTTCGATTAAATATTGTTTGAATTTGCTGTATGTATGGATTTAAATTAAAAAGTTGAAGTTGAGGTAAAATGAGCATTAATTCTGTTTCAGTGAGTTTATCTAAATTTTTTAAATCACTTGCCCGTAATTCGAATTTAGTTTCGTTTAAACCATAATTCACATCTTTTAAAGAAGATTTTAAAAATTTTTCAAAATCATCTGGAATGTAGGGAACATCTAACTCATTTAAAATAATTCTTTTCGCTTCATCAAATAATTTATTATCAATATATGCATTGATTTTGCATTCACAAAAATCATAATATTTTTTAGAAATATGATTTTCATACATATTTACAAGTTGAAGTGCTTCTTGAGGATAATTTAGATTCAAATGTGTTTTAATTAAAAGAATAATTTCCTCTTCATTTAATTTATCATTATTTAAACATTTATCCACTAAACAATTTTGCTTCGTTTGTTTTAAATATTTTAAAACTTGTTCATTCAAGAAAAAATCCCTCCTTGAAACTTGCGTTAGCACTAAATAATTTTGAGTGCTAAAAACATTATAAAGGAAGATTCTAGCACTGTCAAGAAAATAGTGCTAAGAGTTAGTCTTTCAATTTTACGCCTAATGAAGAAATAAGATCAATGGCTTGAAATTTATCAATAATTATTCCTTTGATAGAGGAAATATCCATGTGAATATTTTCTAAATTACAATTAGAAAAATCAATGCCTTTTAAATTCGTTTTATAAATACTACTTTTAGTGAAATTAACATTTACTAAATCTAAATCTTTAATTTCGGTTTCTAAAAAAGATAATTCTGAAAAATTTGAGTTTTTAATTTGTACATTTTTAATTTTAGCTTCGTTTAAATTAATATAAGTAGCTATACAATGATCAAATAATACATCTTTAAAACTTGAACGAATAAAAATACTACCAAGCATTTTACAATTTTTAAATTGCACTCGCTGAATGAGTTTGTGAGAAAAATCTTGGTTTGATAAATCACAATTTTCAAAAACGACATCAATTAAATCAACATTTTCAAATGTAATATTATTAAAATTTATATTCTTAAAAATGCAACTATCGATAGTCAAATTATTTATGAATAATTCTTGTAGAGATCCTTCAGTAAAAATACTATTGGAAAAATCATCTTCATGATATGCATTTAATAAAGTATTATTGATACATCTTATCACTTTTGGTTCTAAAATTTTCATTTTTACCACCTCATCTTTATAATTATAAAATAAAGCTATTGAAGAAAACAATTTATTTTAGTTTTAACTTATTAGACAAATTATAAAATTTATATTATAATAAATACGAAATTATCAATTTAATATTTATGAGGTGGCAAAATGAAAAAAAGTTTATTAATGGTAACTTGTATTAGTTTATTGTCCGTGCTAGTTGGTTGTGAAAAAAAAGAAAACTCAAACAGTAGCCAAAGCATTTCTAATTCACAAAGTAGTTCTTTATCGCCTACAATAAAAAGTGAAATTAAAACCGATAAAGATTGCTATGAATTAATGCTCAATCAAGATGAAATATCAAACACAAAAATTACTTATGAAGTATTTGAAGATCATGTTTTAATTGAACATCCTGAAGTGATTTTTCAAATTAAAGATCCTACGATTATCTCAATTGATGAAAGTGGAATAATTACCGCTAAAAAGGCAGGAAAAACCATTGTTGATGTGACTTATAAAAATGCTGTGAAAACCATTTTAATTAAGGTTTATGAACCAATTAGCGCAGAACAAGTAAATCGTTTTGAAGAACCCTATGTTCATACATATGGTCGAGTTTATAAAAGCGGAAATAGCTTAAAACTAGATCATGTGGCATCAGGGCTTGAATTCTCTTTTTATGGAAGTAGTTTGACCGCAAGTAGTACTTTGACAGGAAATGCTTATATTCGAATTTTTGTAGATGAAGATAAAGAAGGTGTCTTTAAACAAATGCCAGGTAGTGTTGCTGTAAATATGCCTTTGTTAACAGACTTGAGTGAAGATTTTCATACTGTACGAATTTTAAAGTCATCTGAAATTGGCGATGGACAAATTTTACTTAGAAATTTTCAAGCTAAACAATTTTTTATTCCAGATGAAAAACCGGAATTAAAATTAGAATTTATTGGAGATTCTATTACAACAGGTTATGGTGCTTTAGGAACAAAATTAGATTCAAGAAAAGTTGAAAATTCAGATGCTTGTAAGAGTTATGCATATTATACAGTTCAAAATATGAATGCAGATTTTTCAATGATTGCCTTAGAGGGTATTTGTGTAAATGTCAACATGTGGCAACCTACTTATAAAATGATGGAGGTCTATAAACAAGTTTCTCCTTTAAATAATCTTGAATATGATTTTGAAGATGAAGTAGATGCTGTTATTTTAAACTTAGGAACAAATGATGCTTATTATATTAATCATAGAGTTCCCGCTTATGCATCAAAATTTGCCGATGATTACGCTGATTTTTTAAGTTATATTCGTTTAAAAAGACCGAATGCTTATATTGTATGTATGTATGGTAATATGGGTAAAGATAATGTAATTGATAATGGAATTAAAGCCACTTTAGAAAAATTAAATGATTCTAAAATATCATATTATTCTAACTTAGAAGCAAATAAAGAAGGTGCAAGTAATCATCCTTCAAAAGAAAATCATCAAAAAGTTGGCCTTGAACTTTCAACTTATTTAGATGAACTTCTTTGTGATTTGAATCATAAAGTAATTTAATTTTAATATAGATAAAAAAGATTGGAGAAAAATCCAATCTTTTAATTATCAATTAATTTTTTTAATGCATTAGCATTAAGAATCGTATTTGATATAAATTTGCCTTTATAAAAATTAGCCCAATTATTGAAAATACATGGAGCTTCTTTTGCTTTTTTTAATGAATCTATTTTAATAAAAGTTAATGCTATACCTTCCTTTTTTGCATATTGTGAAAGTTCTTTAATTTCATATTGAACGTAGGGACATTCGAAACTATAAAAAATGGTGAATTCTTGATTTGAAATTTTCATTAGACGTGCAGTATCATTAAATTGTGGAGTAGGATTATTATTAAAGGATAAAGCTAATAATTGATAATCATTAATTTCATCAACGACCTTAAAGCCATAATGTTCATAAAATTTCTTTTCACCTAAAAAAGGCTTTTTCTTTTTTGAAACCAAAGTACAAAGTCCACTTTTATTTTTTTCTTTTGCATCATTTATGGCGTATTCTAGTAATTCTTTTGCAATTCCTTTTCCTTTAAAACTACCAGCCACCCAAAGGCAATAAATGTATTCATAATTTTTCCCATAAATGGGAACCCAAGCTGTTTCAATGGGTTCATATTCGATAAAAGTTTTTCCTCTAGCGTCTAATTTTCTAAAAACATGACCCTCTTTTAATTTGCTTTTTATCCACTCTTTTTTATTATTTACGCCTTCTTGATGTTTTGGGTCCCCTATTGCGCAACATAAATGCTCTTTTTCAATATTTTCTAAAGTGATATTTACATATTTATTCATCGTTTTTTTCTCCAATTATTTTTTTCTTTATTTCTTTTTTGTGATTTAAGTGTATTCCAATATGACCTATTCCGAATAGGAAGGTAGCAAAAATTAAAAAAATATTTTTTCCATATATCCCTAATATTAAAAATGCGATTACTGGAAGAGTTGCACCTGCAACGGGAATTTTAAGAAAACTGCAGTACATATCTTTCATCGTTTTATTACTTTTAAAATAATATATCCAATATATTTCATATAAGCACATAATGATAAAAGCAATCAGTAAAAGAATCGACCAATGGGATATTTTAGTTATATTAAAATCTTTAAAAATAAGAGAAAATAGGGTAACAAATATTTGTCCAATTTTTTCTAATAGAACTAAACCTTTCTTTTCATTTTTAACATATTTTTCATAATGAGTCGGTTTGTTTTTAATCCATATAATGTTAGGTATGATTAACATAATTAAAAATATACAACCGATGTAAGAGAAACCAAAATGAACATTCATAATTCTATCTTTCGATCAATCGAATAGCAAATTTTATCGCAACGTTTTTTAGTGTTTTTATCGATAAAATAATTTTTAAGTGTGCCATCATAATGCATTCCTGCTTTTTGCATGATTCTGCCTGATGCTGGATTAACTGATTCATGACAAGCTATAATTTTATCTACTTCAACTTCATTAAACATATAGTTGATAAAAGCTTTTAGTGCTTCTGTTCCATATCCTTTATTCCAATATTTACTTCCATAACAATTACCCATTTCTACTAAGTTATGTAGTTTTGATACATTAACTGCTTCAATTTCGCCGATGGGTTCTTTTGTTTCTTTTAAGACTACAATCCAATCAAAACAAAAATCATGTTCTATATATCGATTTACTTTATATTCAACATATTTTTTTGTTTCTTCTAAAGAATTATGTGTATCCCAACTAACATATTTAGAAACAAGAGGATCACTGCTCCAGTTTTTATAAATAAATTCGGCATCTTCATCATTCATTTTTCTTAGAATTAGTCTTTCCGTTTCAATTGTTTTTGTTCCAATTCCATTCATTTATAATCCCCCTCCATTTAAAAAATATTATATCATTATATCTTAAAAATTGAAAAAGAATTATAAAATACTATAAGAATAATTAAAAAATATATAAGAAGAAACAATAACTCAAATTTTGAGATAAAATCGAATTATAAGTGAAACATTATATTATAAATAATAAAAAAAAGTCCTATTTTTAGGACTTAAGTTGAAAATGTGGGAAAACACTAATAGTGATACAAATGAGGATAAATGCCGTGAGTTAAAATAAACATTGGAACAAAATTCTAATTTTCTTAAATTTGCAAAAATAGTTAGTAACTATAAATCTAAATTATATAAATCAGAATAATAAAACTTTTCTGAACAACGAATAATTTTGTATTCTTCTTTAAGCTTTTCTACCAATTTAACAAATTTGTTTTTAGTTGTATATCTTAAATAATCATTTCGATGTTTATAATTGTTTGATAGGTGTTCAGAAAATAAAATCATATATTCTTTTAAATTATCATTTATTAAAAGAACATATTGATTACCATTGGCCTCATCAAACTCTCCAATTGTAGTATACACGCCTTTCCAAGAGTCTCTTGTTTGCCAAACATAATCCCAATTTTTAAAAAATTCTATGATATCAAAAATTTCATCTCCACTTTCTTCAAAATAAGTGTCAGCATCAAAAAAAGATAGACCATCTAAAGACCAGCTTAAATTATCAAATAAAAATTTTTCCAGCGGATTTAAGTCCTCTTTAAGATTACTAGAAAATCCACCGCATAAAATCCAGTTATATATACAACACCATCCAGCTAATGTTTGGTCATCCCATTCTTTAGATATATATTTGTTAATGGCTCCAATTATAATATTGACATCATAGTATTTTCTAAAAGGATATTCACTATCGTAATTGATTATAGTTTGATTTCTACATACATCTTCTTTATAACAAGTCAAATTACAAACTTTTTCAATTAAATCTTTATCATACATATTATCCCCCCCTATACTCAAATTAAATATGCTTTTTCAAATATATTATAGCATATTATTGATTACTATTAAATTGCAAATTCTCAAAGTATATGGTCAATTTTAGAACCAAATGCACCAAAAAAAAACAATAAAATAAAAAAGAATATAAAATTTTGCAATTAATAATAGAATTACTTTTTACTAAACTCTTTTCGCATGTCTTTCTTCGCTTTTTATTTTATATTTTTATCTTTGTTTTTACAAGTTTTGTTGCATTTTCTTCTTAAATCAATCGATTTTGCATTTATAATTTATAACTTTCTATTTTGGTTGAATGAAAAAGTGTCTTAAAAAACTTCTTTTGTGTAGCAATCGTGTAAAATTCGCCTTTTCATGTAAACTCGTATTGAATAATGGCTTTGAGGATATAAAAAAAGACAATTTCGCCGACAGTAGGTATTGAACCCTAGCAAAATTGCCTAAATATAAGAAAAAAGTGCTGATTTTCAGTATTTCTACTATATCAACACTGTTGTTTCTTAATGGAGCAGATGACGGGAATCGAACCCGCATAATTAGCTTGGAAGGCTAATGTTCTACCACTGAACTACATCTGCATTATTCGTGCTTATTTAATATATCATATTCTATTTTTGTTTTCAATATGTATTTTATTTTTTTTATAAAAATTTTATAA
>CAJJXN010000036.1 GCA_905197115.1 uncultured Bacillota bacterium
GCGGTAACATCCGACGATCAGGATACCACTCACCGGGAGCAGAAAAATAAGCCACGGGTTTTTGGTTCTGGTCAGTGTGACCACATACATGCCGAAATAGAAGAGTGTGCCAACACCCCCGACAAGCAGTCCGGAGACGATGGAGAAAAGCACCCATTTGGCAGAGGTTTTTATTCGTTTGAAATCATGTTGTAATTTATGACGGATCAGTTCTTTCATATGTTCTTTCCACTTTCCCTTTTGATCAGAATGAAACGGCAGTGCCCGGATTTCATTTCCATAATATTATAGTAGCATTTCAAAAAATCTTTTTCAATGTAAAACATCATTGCATTCTAATTTCATGAAATAAAAGCGGCAGGGCAGAAAGTAATACTTTGAGCAAATTTCCACCAGAAAAATGAAAAATAAGAAAAAAGTATCTTGCTGATATACAATTTACACAAAAAACAAAAACAAAAATTCATTAATTATCTTATCTGAAGTTTATGAAATGATGGATAAACAAAAATATGAGATAAATAATATTGATTCTTTAATTATTATCGAAGAACCCAAGATGGCACCTTATTTAGATAAGATGCAAGAAAATATAGCGACTATACTTCATACAAAAAAACAAAACATCAATATCAAAGCTACTTGCGGAGAAGGGCTAGGCTTTGTTGGTGAACATCTTGGCGTAATTGCTGAGGCGGTTGTATTATTAAGAAAGAAGGATTAAACATGAAAAAAGTTAGAGTTAGATATGCCCCAAGTCCAACGGGACATTTACACATAGGAAATGCTAGAACAGCATTATTCAATTATCTATTTGCAAAACATTATAATGGAGATTTTGTTTTACGAATTGAAGATACAGATGTTGCAAGAAATGTTGAAGGTGGCGAAGAATCACAATTAAAATATTTAAATTGGCTAGGAATTTATCCAGATGAATCTGCACAAAAACCAAATCCAAAGTATGCACCTTATCGCCAAATGGAACGTCTTGATATTTATCAAAAATATACTAACTGGCTATTAGAAAATGGTTATGCTTATAAATGTTTTTGTACACCAGAAGAATTAGAAATCGAACATCAAAGGCAAGAAAGCGAAGGAATGGCTCCTCGCTATAATCGTAAATGTTGTTATTTAACGAAAGAAGAAATTGCTCAAAAAGAAAAAGAAGGTATACCTTATACCATTCGTATTAAAGTTCCTGAAAACGAAGTATATGAATTTGATGATATGATTCGCGGTCATGTATCATTTGATTCAAAAGATATTGGAGACTGGGTATTAGTAAAAGCAAACGGCATCCCAACTTATAACTATGCAGTGGTAATTGATGATCATACAATGGATATTACGCATGTATTTAGAGGAGAGGAACATATTTCCAACACACCAAAACAAATTATGCTCTATAAAATTTTTGGATGGGAAATACCTCAATTTGGTCACATGACTTTAATTGTCAATGAAAATCATAAAAAACTTTCTAAACGTGATGCTAACGTTTTACAATTCATGTCACAATACGATGAACTTGGTTATCTACCTCAAGCAATGTTTAACTTCATGGCATTACTCGGTTGGTCTCCTGAAGGAGAACAAGAAATCTTCAATAAAGAGGAATTAATAGCCGCTTTCAGCGAAAAAAGATTATCCAAATCACCATCAATGTTTGACAAAGCCAAATTAGCTTGGATTAATAACCGTTATATCAAAGAATTACCACTAGAAGATTTTGTAAATCTATGTTTGCCTCATTTACAAAAAGCCTATGATTTATCGACAAAATCAAAGGAATGGGTAGAAAAATTAATTGCTACTTATCAAGAACAAGTTAGTTATGGAGCAGAAATAGTGGATTTAGTTTCCTTATTCTTTAATGAAGAAATCAATATTGATGAAGAATCTTGGAATTTCTTAAAGTCTGATTCAGCCATTATTCATACTTTACAAACATTTGCTGATTGCTTAAAGAAAACAGATGATTTCACAAAAGATAATATCTTTGCTTGCATAAAAGAAACGCAAAAATTAGCAGGGGCAAAAGGTAAAATGTTATATATGCCTATTCGTATTGCTTCAACTGGAATTATGCATGGTCCAGATTTAGCAATTTCATTAGAATTACTCGGTAAAACTACAGTTTTAAATCGTTTAAATCATAACATTGAATTACTAAAAAAAGAAATGTAATAAACAAAAATGCAGGTGTTTTCACACTTGCATTTTTTATATCTTGATTGCTCCCTCAATAGGAGATAGAGGGTGATCTTTATCAATATGATCATAAAATAAAACACCAAATAAATGATCATACTCATGTTGTAAAATAATGGCAATATATCCCGTTGCCGTAATGACAACATCCTTTTTTTGTAAATAATCGTACCCTTTTATTTTCACTTTGTAATATCTTTTTACAAAGCCATGATGTGGAGTAGGAACAGATAAACATCCTTCTCCTGTTTCTAAATAACTATTCTGAATAGAATGAGAAAGTAATTTAGGATTAATTAAAGCATAATGATGTAATCTTCCTTTTTCATCTTCAGATTTAACGACAAACATCTTTTTTAAAACGCCAATTTGCGGAGCTGCAATTCCTACACCAGGTTGTAGATCAAATTTATTGGCTGTTTCTTCATTTTGAGAAAGATCAATATATTCAATTAAATCTTGAATGGTTTTTTCATCTTCTTTGCTCAATGGGAACGCAACATCTTCACTTTTTTTTCTTAAAAGTTGACTATCATCTGTAACAATATTTTTCTTTCGTATCATAATCATCACCATTACCATCATAACATATTCAATCCCTCGTTAAAAGGGATTTTTATATTTACATTGCATTACCGCAGCAACGATTGAATCCACCGATTCCACCGCAACAACAACAGCAAATTATTAATAACAAGAAAACGACTAAAATGATTGCAATATATCCCACACCATTATTATTAACTGGATATGCGCCATAACCATATGGTGCTCCATAAACTGCATTAGGTTGATATCCGAAATTCATATTTACACCTCCTATCACTTTATCATATGTTCAAAATAAAAAATAGTGAAACAACAAATACTATTTTTAGGTGATTTTATGAAAAAATTGTATTCTTTATATAAAACGTACATCTATCCTGTAGAATTTAACAAATGTGCGGCATTATCTTATTATAGTATTTTAGCATTAATTCCAGGATTATCAATTTTATTTTTATTTGTTCGTTTTTTTAATGTTTCTTCTTATGAAATTCAAACTTTTTTGAGTTCTATCTTACCTTTAGAAAGTGTTAAACCCATTGTTAATTTTGTAATACATCAGTCACAAACATCTATTTTTACAACAATTATAATTAGCATTTCTTCCTTATATATTATTAGCCAAGGCGGTTACATATTTATTAAATATATTAATTCAATGTTTTCTTTTGAAGAACAATCGTATTTACAATTAAGAGTGCGTGCTTTTTTTGTATCTTTATTTTTAATTTTTGCTTTAGCATTGCTTCTTATTTCACTTATGCTTATTTTGCCTAAAATTGCAACAAATTTATCTGTTTTTGTTTATTATTTACTCTTATTTATTTTATATGTCGCTATCCATTTTATTGTTATCTTTTTACTATATAAATTTTGTTTGTTAAAAAACGTAAAATTGAAATATTTGTGGAAAGGATTGCTCTTTTTTTCAACAACAGCTTCTATCCTTTATTTTTTATTTTCTCCTTTTATCCAAACTTTTGCAAACAATTATGCTTCTTATGGTCCTTTAGCTGGATTTGCTTCTATTTTAATTTTCTTTTATGTGTATTTTGTATTATTATTAATTTCAATTAATATTAGTTTATTTGAATATCAAAAAATGATAAAATAAATAAGGTGATAAAATGATTAAAATCAAAAAAGTTAAAGCCGAGAAAGATTACTATAAAGCATTAAACATTCGTTTAAAAGTTTTTTGTGATGAGCAAAATATGGATATTCATGAAGAATTAGATTCAAAAGATAAGCATGCCATTCATTATTTAATACTTGAAAATGACACCGCCGTCGGCACTTGTCGTTATTTAAAAGAAAAATCATATTATTTAATCGGTCGTGTCGCTATTTTATCATCTTATCGTAAAAAAGGGTATGGCTCTCAACTCATTCAAAAAGTTATAAAAGATATTTTAAAAAAAGACAAAAATGCCATTATTGAATTACATGCTCAATATGACAAGCAAGAATTTTATCAAAAATTAGGTTTTGCTCCCTTTAAAACTCCTTTTTTAGAAGCAAATATTCAACATATTGGTATGCGTTATCAAGTAATAAAAAAATAGATTTCATTTGTTGAAATCTATTTTTAATTTATTTTGTACCAAAGATACGATCTCCAGCATCTCCAAGACCTGGAAGAATATAACCTTTGTCATTTAATTTTTCATCTAAGGCTGCTAAATAAATCGGAATTTCAGGATATTTATCTTCTATTACTTTAACCCCTTCAGGTGAACCAACTAGACACATTAAACGAATTTGATTATATCCTCTTTTTTTAACGGCTTCCTCCAGTCGCTAACATTGGGTCTACAATTACAACTAATGGATTTTGAACAACTGGTAATTTAAAATAATACTCATGTGGCTCTAAAGTTTCTTCATCTCGATACATTCCAATATGACCAATTTTAGCGGTTGGCAACATTTTTTTAATGCCATCTACCATCCCTATACCAGCACGTAAGATTGGAGCTAAAATAATTTTATTTTCTAATTTGATTTTATTTAATACGGCTCCAGTTGGGGTTGTCAAAGTCTTTTCAGATGCATATGTTTTTAAATCTTTAAATACTTCAAAACACATAAATGCAGCTATTTCATCTAAACTTTCTCTAAATTCTTTCGTCTTCGTCTCTTCATCTCTCATAATTGATAACTTTGTTTCAATTAATGGGTGTTTTACAATTGTTAACATGATTATCCCTCGCTTCCTTGTAATATTATAATCAAAAACAATGTTATTTACAAAGGAAAAATACAAAGAATAAAGTTTTTTATTTTTTGCATTATATGGTAATCATAATATGGCCTATCTAATTTCACTCACATACACTTTATCATCGTTAAAATCTTTTGAATATAAACTTATTTAACCTTTATTTAATAGATAAATTTAAATTCAAGAAAAAATTGACAATAAAAAATTTTTTTTAAATATTTTCAAGCCAAAAAATGAATTTGATAAAATAGTTAATTATTTTATCACTTTTTTCTTATAAAGACCATATCATTTTTTGGTATGGTCAAAGCAAAATATTTCTTATAAGATAAAGGTGTCAAAAAATTAGAAAAGCATTTTTTGATGAAGGAGGAATTAAAAGTGAATCTATTAACCCCATTACCTTTACCAAGCATTGAGTTACAATATGATTATGAATCATCTAAAAAGAAATATTTTCGAATTGTATCAAATGAAATTGACCCTTTATTTTATGAACTATTAAATAATCAAAATATTCGAGTTCAATTATGGCTTGAAAAACAAGTAAAAAATCGTTCTTCCAAACGATACAAGAGAAGTTGGCTTCATCCTCAAGATTTTTCAAATAAAGCACCCTTAAAATTATTTTCAAATAATGAATATAACTATGGTGGAGGAGATGGTTGGGGATATAAAGGAGAAGAGATTCCTCCCTATAGCACAACCAATGGAATTGTACCCACTGAATATGAAATTACTCTGGATGATATTTATGAAAATAAAATATCGAAATATATACCAATTGTGGATATTTTCTCCAACATTTTAAAAGTAAAAGGAAAACAAACGTATCCAAAGTCAAATTGTGTTTTAAAAGATATTTCTATTGTTGGTGGAAATCGACGCAATTCCCAGGCTTTACGCTTTAAACTAGTCGTCAATTATAATCATAAAGTTCTTATGGGGATGCCTACCACTCCCTTAAACTTAGGTATTCATCTAAATGATAAAGTGTTTTTAGAAAATTCAATAGAGAGTTTCATAAGAGTAGGTTACATTAAATAATCATCATTCTTGCTAACGAAAAGAAATAACATTCTTTAAAAGGACTTTGTTATTGATAAGTAAGTGATCACTTTGTTTACAATAACGTTTGCTAAATGATAAATAAGAAATGAATAACCGAAAGCATTCGGTTATTTTTTTATAAAAAAGAAAAGGAGAATATAATGAAAAATTTTATTTTTAACAAACGTGAAATAATAAAACAACAAACAAATAGAAAAGAAGACAAACAAAAAAGAACATTTTATGAAAAACATTACTTAAACGAAGATGGCACTTTTACTTTAGAAATTTATCCACAGCCCATTCATTTTTTAAATGAAACTACAAAGCAATTTGAAGATATTGACAATACCTTCACAAAAAATGAAAAAGGGCAATATCAATTAAAACAATCTTCTATGCATATTTTATTCACTGAACTCTCATCCCCTCATTCACCTTTATTTGAAATAGATTATCAACAACATAAAATTGAAATGTTTTATAAAGGAAAAATTAATAATCAACAAAGAAAACTACTTCCATCTTCTGCTAAAGTAAAAAATCAAAGTTCATCTTTAAATCATTTAATTTATAATCAAGTAGCTTCCGATATTGATTTAGAATATATTGCTGAATACCCTCATATAAAAGAAAATTTAATCATTTATAAACCACAAGAAGACTATCGTTTCGAATTCTTATTAAAAACCAATGGATTGACTTTAAAACTTTCAAAAGATGAATCAAACATTGAACTAGTGGATCAAAAAGGAAACATCCAATTTTATATTCCTGCACCTTATATGTTTGATCAAGCCAAACAAATATCTAACTCTGTTTATTATGAAATAACCCCTGTAGAAGAAAACCAATTTTTGTTTACTTTAAATGCAGATAAGCAATGGATTAACCAAGAAGATAGAGTCTTTCCTATAACCATAGATCCACAATTTATTGCTTCTGTTGAGGATAAAAAAATCACGAAAAATTATTTTATTTCATCTACCAATCAATTAATTTCTGAATTGGCTGGTAATCTAACAACGACAAAAGGGATTTTATCTATTATTCGTTTAGATCAATTAATGAAATATAAAATTAAAAGTGCTATTTCTATTTTAGAATTGAATCCAGATCTTACTAAAAATACAATTTCAGTTTGTGAATATCTTGGTAATCTTTCTGATTTAACATCTACCTTAACTTATGACTCTAATTTAGAAAATCAAATTGCTACTATTAATACAAATTTAAAAGTAGAATACGACTTTACTTCTTTGTTACAAAAATGGATAGATGAGAAAAAAATGAAAGGATGCATTGTTTTTAAAGAGCAAAATACTCAACTTTTAAAAATAGCACCTCGATTTATTATTCAATATGAGATCCTCGAGAAAAGTCCATCTGATTATATAAATTGTGGAAGCCATATGCTTGTTGAAACAATTAGCAATATCGAATTAAAACTGAGCGAAGTCAATAAGATTATGGGAATTTTAACAACACATATTGATAGCATCAATCAAAAAGTTCATCAATTAGTTCAATTAGAAAATAAACTCTTTACGCGTTATAATCTTAGTTTAACTCAATGGAGCGAGTGGATTCCGCACAATTTGTTAGCAAATTTATTTGAAAATACTTTGTTTTTATCGGAAGAAAAATGAGGAAAAAAGGATGAATATAAAATATAATCAACAGGAAATTAAAAAAGCTTACTATAATAACGTTGAGTTGAAGTCCATTGTCTATAATGGGAAAGAAATCTTTTTTGATCCTTCTTATTCTTTTAAACATGACAAATCGAAAATTAATCAAACAGAATTAACATTTGAAAGTGAAGCAGGAGAAGCAAAAGTTAATTTATATACTGGTCGAATGCGCTATGAATATTTAGATATGCAAATGGGGGAGGGAAGCTTTAAACTAGGAATCAGTCATATTTATAATAGTAAATGGGTAGAAGAGGACTATCCCGACTCCGTTTATGGAATAGGGTTTAAATTAAATATTATTCAATATTGTTATCCTTATCATTACAATGATATTGAAAGCCAACAAGGTTTTAAAGAAGGCGATTATGTATATATTGATAACTTAGGATATAAACACCGATTTATCTATTATAAAGAAAATAAACAAGAAAAATATTATTATGATGAATCTGGCACTCATCTTCGCTTAATCATTAAAGAAGATAAAAGCTCCCAAATAAAAGATCCTAGCGGGAATATTATTGAATTTGATCAAGATGGCAAAGTAGTAGCGTATGTTTCGGCATTTAATGAAAACATAAAAAAAATAATTGAATATGAAAATAAAAATATCAGTCGAGTATATGATAGTAGAAAACCTTATCGCTTTTTTCAGTTCACATACGACGATCAAGGAAAATTAAATTTCATTGAATGTATTGAAAAAGAAATCGTTAAAAAAACAATCCAATACCATTATAAACAACATCATTTAGTAAAAATAAGTGAACACGTAGGAAGAAAAAGTAAGGATCAAGTATCTTTTTATTATGAAGACAATCGTCTAATTTCAGCTATAAATGAAACAAATAAAAATGGTTTTTTAGCCAATTATCAATCTCTCTTTCCAAATAGTTATCAAGTTAATTGTATACAAATTGGCTGTGCAATTTTAAATAATGATTTTGTTTCCATGCCAAGTGAGAATATTAAAAATTATACTCGTATTTCATATCAAAAATTAGAAACTGAAATTGTTAACGAAAAGAACTTGCGATTTGTTTATCAATTTAATGACAAAGGATTTACTTCAGCTATTTTTGAAAAAGTTAAAGAAAATGAATATAAAACCTTAACTAAAAACAATGGTTGGGCATTATCCAATTCTAAAAATGGCACGACTATCATCAATCATCAACAATCTAATCTCATAACCAATGGACAATTTGAGATTAGTCCTTCTTGTATAAACAATTTTTTAAAAATATTTGAACCTTACAGTAATGGCTTAAAAAGTAAATATTTATACTGTCAAAACTTTATACTTTCATTTTATATAAAACTCAAACAGCGCACTTTTAAAGATATCAAAGCAAATTTGCAAGTTAAGACAAGTTATGAATATCCTTTTGAATTTGCAACCATCCTTGATAAATCCGCTTATAATGTATGGCAACATGTCACCATTCCCATGGATTTTCAAATGCGTGAATCTATTTTAATTGACTCAAAAGAAGTAGAAAGCTTTTTTAATATTCATAATTACAATCAAAATCTATCAAGATTAAGAGAAACAGAAAACATGACTTTGATTTTTGAGGGATTATCACATGATGCTGAAATGGAAATATCAAACATTCAAATTGAAATTGGCAGTCAAACTCAAACTATTATTGATCATGTAAACTTTAATTATGCCGACAAAATCAAATATTTTAAAGATAGCTTCAATTGGTGCGAAGAAAAAATATCATCAGAAATGTATTTTAGTGAAAGTGACATATGGTTAACTTACAAAAATAGATATTTGCAAAAAGGAAGTAATAATCGGAATCGTTTTGACATGGTTTGTTGTAATGGAACGAAAGTAATTTCCGTTCAAGACATCTATTTTAAAAGAAAAATGGATAAAGACTATCATTATTTTAATATAGATAAAAATGGCGCTCCCAATTATTTTATACAAGCCATTTCACGTTTAGATAAGGCAAAATATTTAAAGTCTGAAACAAGAATGCAATTTTTTGAAAATCATTATAAACAACAAGTAGCCGTCAATTATATTAAACATTATAGAGATGTATTATTAGAAACAAATCCATCTATCAATGAAATGGAAATGTATTATAATCAATTAATAAAAAGAAAAAAAGATGCACACAACATCATCACTGAAAACCGATATGATGATTATGGTAATTTGGAAGCAACAAAAACTTATTTTGATGAAAAGGAAGAAGTATTTTTACAACAATATGAATATGACACTAATCTTCCTTCTAGCAGAGAAATTCCCATTCAAACGACTCAAAATGGAGTCACCACCAACCAAGAATATAGTTCACCATTCTTTAATTTAAAAAATTCAACTCTTCTTGGAAATAACCCAACTTTTTATAAGCAAGTTACAAATTATGATGCTTTCAAAGAAAAAATTCTACAAGTTCAAGCCGTTGACGATATAGCGATTCATGCTCAAAATGATCTTGTTTATAATCAACAAGGATATTTAAAAGAATTAAAAGATTCTTTTGGTTATCATTATTGTTTTGAATACGATCTTTTTGGAAATCCTTTATCTTATAAAGAAATAGACGCTCAAAACAATGAAATTGAATTGTATAAAAAGCAATATATTTATAATGATCCTAACGCTAATTATCAATCTGTTGTTAAAGAAACCTATCCAAATAATGACACACAAAATCAACGAACCATCATTCATGATTCCTATGGACGGTTAAAGAGTATCCAAAATAATGATGAAAAGATTGAGTATGAATATCAAAAAATTAACGAAAGTGCTTCACTTGCTCAAGTTGAAAAAATGGTAGACCCTTATGATGGTCAAAATTACACTTTTCAATATAATTCAGATAATCAAATTACAGGTTATCGAACAACTGGCAGTCTAAGTTTAAATAACAAGCATGTGTCTCTTCGTCAAATTGACACTAATACAACAAACTATATTCTTCACGATGGAATTCAAGAAACAACACGCACTTCACAAATTATAAGTGAAGATTCAATCGAGAAAAATCCTATCTTTTTAAATCCTTATATTCACCAATCAAAGGATTATGACGATGAAGAATCAAACAAACAATTTCATTTTCATTATTCTTATGATTCTCTTGCTCGTTTAATAAAAAAAGAAAGTAACTGCCAAGATGGAGAAATGTTAAAAAATATACATACAACCATTTATTCTTATGTAAAAGGAAAACCAGATCAAATAAAGACTTACAATTATCATTTATTAGAAAGTCGCTATAGTGCTTCAAGCTCAAGTATTCGTAAAACTTATGATTTAAATTTTAACTTTGAATATACGTACAATGATTGTGGAAACTTGATCTCTATTCTTGAAAAACAATCAGGAATTCAAACACAAATAGAGCAAAACACACAAATGGAGCAGCCTTTTAATTTATTTCAAAATGAATATATGACTACATATCAATATGATTCACTCAATCGTCTAAAACAAGAAACGAATACCATTTTGAATCTTAATCGAACTTATCATTATAAAGATGGAAAATTATTATCTACGACTAATCAAGGTTTGACCGAAAAAACTTATTATTATAATCAAAGAAACTTAATTTCTTCGGTTGTATCTAATTTTTATACACAAAACTTTACTTATGATAATTTTGGTAATGTTCGGCTTATTCAAACAATCACTCCAAATGAACAAATTGAGACTTCTCTTTCTTGGGAAAGAGGCAATTTATTATCTCAATATGGAAACACAAAATATTTCTATAATCATCAAGGAAATCGGTTCAAAAAAGAAACTTCTAATTTAATTAAATATTATTATTTAGATGGAAGTAAGATTTTAGGAGAAGATTGGTCAGATGGTACCAAAATTCGCTATTATTATGACATTCATGGACTTGTTGGAATGAAATACAATGATACTTATTATCGTTATGCACTTGACATTCAAGGAAATGTCAAAAAAATCTTTAAAAAAAATAAACTTTTAACCGAATATCATTATGATTCTCAAGGTAATTGTAAAATCATTAATTATGACCCTACGAAAGATGCTTATGTCACTACAAACGACACTCAACATATTGGTTATATTAATCCCTTCCGTTACAAATCGTATTATTATGACACAGAAAGTAACTTATATTATATGGAAGGTCGTTACTATCATCCATTCTATGGATTTTGTTTGAATGCTGATAATCCCGATCGACTTTTAAACAATGCTTTTATTTTAAATGGACTTAATCGACAAGTTGTCACCATTGATAATCTTATTTTTAAAAAGTATAGCATGTCCTGTGTCTACTCAAGTAGAAAATATTATCCTGATTCCTCTTATTATAGTGGTGAGGGAATGAGTTGGTTTGAAGTTAATTTTGAAAAAATTTTGACTGGCGTTTTTATTGCTGTTTTTGTTCTCTCGCTTATTCTTTATGCCATTCCACAGACGAATTGTATTGGAAAGCTTATGCTAAAAGATGGTTTCAAAAATGGACTTAGAGGAATGGTTATAAACGGCATGATAGGTGGCTTTATAGCCAGTATTCAAGGAAATAACTTTTTTAAAGGTGTTCAAGAAGGAATGATTCAAGGTTTTATGACTGGCTTTATTTTTGGGGCTTTGAGTGGCTTTTTTAAAGGAATTGGAAGCAATTGCTTTAAAGCTGGAACCCTTGTTTTAACCAGTGAAGGACACAAAAAGATAGAAGACATACAAGTGGGAGACAAAG
>CAJJXN010000037.1 GCA_905197115.1 uncultured Bacillota bacterium
CTATTTTTAATAGCTCTCCAAAGTAGCAATTTATTGATTATTAAAACTCTTTCCACCCTCGAGTTCTCTCTATATAATAAATTTCAATAAACATTCTTTATCTCTAATTTATTTTATTATAAAACATTTTTTTTTATTTTAAAAGTTAATTTAGAGGATTTTTATTGATTTTTTTAAATTCTTCTAATTCTTTTTTTCTTTCGTCTTTATTTAAACGAATGTGTTTTGAAAGAATTTTAATAGACGTTACTACAATTGGGGATAAAATCATTCCAATTAACCCAAATAATGTCGTAAGCACACTAATTCCAAGTACATTTTCTAAAGGATGTAAATACAAAATATTTTTCATAATAAGTGGTTGAATAATATTTCCATCAATTACTTGGATGACAACAATTATAATTAAAGCAGTAATTCCACTTTGAGTAGAAGTTAAAAAAGAAATTAACACAATCGGGATTCCAGAAATATATGGACCAAACAAAGGAATACAATTGCTAATTCCTAATAAAATAGCAAAAAAGATTGCATTTTTATATCCAAACACAAAAAATGTAATTAAGCCCATTGCAAAAACTACTAATGAATCGATAAAAATTCCTTTAACATATTTATGAATAAAGGGTAAAAACTCCATAAAATAACGTTCTATTTTTTCCTTATGCTTAGTAGGCAAAAAAGATTTAATTCCCTTTTTAAAATTTTGATAATCAAAGGATAAAAAGATAGAGCCAACAACGACTAAACTAATATAAAATCCAGCATCAAAAGTTTTGGAGGCAATATTGAAATATTTTCCTAAATGAGCATTATCTATCGGAGGAATGGCTTTTGAAATATCAATATCAATATGAACATTTTTAATCCAGCAATTCAAAATATTTTCTAAATCTTTTAATATTTTGGGTAGCCTTTCCATAAATAAAGATAAATTCTTTATAATTAATGGCGTTACAACTACAATAATCCCAATTAAGACCCCATAAAACATTAAATAAACGAGAATGACAGCAAATACTCTTTTAATTTTTAAATTTGTCAATTTTAAGATTAAGGGTTCGACTAAAAAACTAATGAATACAGCAATTACTACTGGTATAACCGCCTTTAAAGTTTTGATTAATACCGTATATAAATTCAAATATTTCAAAGTAAAAAAAATAAGACATACTAAAAGCAGTATCCCTCCAAAATAGAGCAACTTATTTAATTTTCTTTTATATGTCTTTTCCATCTAAAAAAGGATGCCTAAGCATCATTTTCTCCTTTACGACATTTCATTGACTTCATTTTATGCATCGCTTTTTTCTTTAAAATTTGAATACTATGCACTTCATCCATAACGAAACGGAGTGTTTCGATTATTAAAATGGCCTTAACCATATTATCTAAGCAAAAAATTTTCTTTTTCTTATAAAACATACTATCACCAAAATTAGTATGTGAAGTATAAATGGTTTTAGTTGGTAATAATTGGCTATAAAATCTTTTCTAATTTTTGTTTTAACGTGGTATTTCTTACACGTCTTTCTTCAATGGTACTTTTATATAAAAATGTTTGATAATTTCCTAAGATTATTAAGTTTTTCTTCGCACGACTCACTGCAGTGTAAATTAATTTTTTATTTAACATCATTCCATAATCTTTAAATACACACATAATTACAATCTTGAATTCACTACCTTGAGATTTATGTACGCTAATTGCATACGCTAAAGTTAAATTTGGCAAAGTTGTTTTGTTATATTCAACAATATTGCCATCAAAGTCTACTACTAGTATTTCTTTTTCTTCATCCACGTCAATTATATACCCAATATCCCCATTAAATATATCATCTTCCGGTTGATTTTTTAATTGTAACACGCGATCATATAGTCGAAGTATTTGATGCCCACATCCCATTTCTGGCTTGTCTTCACTTTTAGGGTTAACAAAATCTTGAATGGTTCGATTTATATTATCAATACCTGCCACATTTGCATACATAGGAATAATAACTTGAATATCTTCTAAAGCATATCCTTGCTTTAAAGCCGCATGAATAATTTCTATAATTCTTTGCGGAGCTTCTATGTTAGAAATATTATAAAAACGAATATCATCTTCAAAGGAATAAAATTCATCTAAATGATTATAACGAATATCATGTGCTAATTGAATAATAGCAGAACCATTTTCTTGACGAAATATTTTATTTAATTTTAAAGCCGCAATTTGTGGAATTTGTAATAAATCATAGAGTAAATTTCCCGCTCCAACCGAAGGAATTTGCCCATCATCACCCACTAAAATAATTTGAGAAACATTAGTAATTCCCTTTAATAAAGCAGAAAACAAAAGGGTATCGACCATAGAAAATTCATCTACAATTAAAATATCGGTAGAAATTGGATCCGTTTCATTTTTTGAAAAAGTATTGGAATGTAAATCCCATTTTAAAAAGCGATGAATCGTACACGCATAAGTATTGGTAAGCAAAGACATCCGCTTACTTGCTCTTCCTGTAGGGGCACATAAAGAAATCGTCAAATCGTTTCCATATCCTTTTTTATAAACTTTAATGAGTGCATCTAAAATTGTCGTTTTTCCCGTTCCAGGACCTCCAGTGATAATAAACAATCCATGTTGTAACGCTTCTAAAATGCTTTCTTTTTGCTCTATTGTATAACTTATGCCATTTTCACTTTCAATTTCTGCAATAATATAATCAAAATCATGAATAAAATCGACATCAATTCTTCTTTTTATGAAAGGCTTTAATTTTGCACTAATACACTCTTCTGCATTCCATAGAGAATAATGATAATATTTATTATCCTCTACCATCACAAATTTTTCTTCAATTAATTCATTTAAACATTGATTAAATAGTTTTTCTTCTATATTAATCAAAGAATTTAATCCTTTTTTTATATCTTCAATAAACAAATAAGTATCTCCGCTTCGATGACTTAAAGTAGATATGACATATAAAATTCCTGCTTTAATACGTCTAGGATCACAAATATCAATTCCCAAATTTAGTGCGAGTTTGTCGATAGTTTTAAAGCCAATTCCATCAATATCAATAATAATTTGATAAGGATTTAAATGAATTACGTTTTCTACTTGATCTTTATATACCGATTCAATTTTCATAATATTTTTTAAACTAAGTCCATGACGCAATAAAAGTTGAATCGCGTTACTTGTAAAATCATATTGACGTAATCCAGCTTGCAAACTTTCCTTTTGAAGCTCATTTATAATTTTATTTTCTATCAAATAAGTGTAAATTTCAGGTTGATTAATAAGCGCAAAGATAGTATCTTCTTTTAAATAATTATAAATTTTTTGAGCAGTTGATTTTCCTACCTTTTTAAAATTAGAACTTGATAAAAAACGTACAATCATCGTCTCACTTGTTGGTAATTGTTTGTTAATTTCTAAAACTTGAAATTGCAATCCATATCGTGGATGTTTATTAAAAACACCTTTAGCTACTAAAATATCTTCTCTATTAAAAGTAGGAAAATAACCTACAATAGTAATAACTCTTTCTTGTAAATTATCATCAATCTTAAAAAGAGCTATTTTGTAGCCCGTTTCATCATTTTGATATTTATAAAAAGTAATAAATCCTTGTAAAGTGATAACCTCTTCCATTAAATCAAATCCATTTTCTTTCCATTTTTATATAATTCTTCAATGATTCCAGAAGCAATTAATTGCTCGCTTTTTTCATCATAAAAAACAGCAATTTGCCCGATTGTTACGGCTTTTAATGGATTTTTACCTTTTACATATATAGTATCTTGATCTAATTTTTTTATAATTACTGGAATATCCATTTGTCGATAACGAAATTTAGCATTGCATTCAATCTCTTGATTTATTTCCATTGGAATGAAAAAATTAGAATTTTTAACAATAACTTCTTCAGATAATAAGTATTCATTATCATCGCCCATTGCCACATATAATATATTTTTTTCTACATCTTTTTTAACAACAAACCACGATTTGCCATCACTACCCTTAATTCCACCAATATTTAAGCCTTTTCTTTGACCAAAAGTATAATAATAAACGCCTTGATGCTCGCCAACTTTTTTATTTGTGCGAATATCTACAATAATTCCTGGCTTAGCAGGAATATAATTTTTTAAAAATTCTTTAAAATTTCTTTCTCCTATAAAACATATTCCTGTAGAATCTTTCTTTTCTGCATTATTTAAATTTAAGTCTTGAGCTATTTTTCGTACTTCTGGCTTGGTGATATTTTCAAGCGGAAATAAAGAAAAATTTAATTGCTCTTCTGATAAAAAAGATAAAAAATAAGATTGATCTTTATTTTTATCATAAGCTTTAAATAATTTAGCATGTCCATTTTCATGAACAACTTTAGCGTAATGTCCCGTTGCAACATAATCTACATTGAACTTTTTAGCAAACTCAATAAAACAATCAAATTTTATATATTTATTACACATAATATCAGGGTTTGGTGTTCTTCCTTTTTTATATTCAGAGATAAAATAAGAAAAAACATAATCCCAATATTCTTTAATAAAATCCACTCGATAAAGAGGAATACCTAAGATTTCAGCAGCTTTTTTGGCATCTAAATAATCGACTTCTTGAGGGCAAATATCCCCTTTCCAATCATTTCCTAAAATATCATTATTCGCTGCCGAATCCCAATTTCTCATAAAGGCTCCAATGACTTCATGTCCTTGTTTCTTTAATAAATAAGCAGCGACTGCACTATCTACTCCACCACTCATTCCAATCATAATTTTAGCCATGAAACATCACCTCTTATCGATTTTTTATTATAACATTTTCTTTGTTTTTTCTCAATAAAAAGGAATATTGAATAAATAAATACTTTAATTTTTAAAAAAAAGTGCTATAATTAATTTGCATGCCGACATAGCTCCAACGGTAGAGCAATTCACTCGTAATGAATAGGTTGCAGGTTCAAATCCAGTTGTCGGCACCATTAAGAATATATAGGTTTGAAACAATGATAATCGTTATTTCAAACCTTTTTCTTTACATTTTAAGTGATTTTGATTCGTTTTAAAAATTTAAATCTTTTTTGGGGCTTATTTATGACTTTTAATATAATATAGTTAAAATCAAGTAGGATAAAGTTTGTAAATGAAATTAAGGATATTAAAGAACTATTGAAATAAACTCAAACGAAACTAGTAAATAAGCATTAATATTTTTAATCTTCAACACGATTAATTACAACTAAACATTCAAAAACAGCCTCTTGTGATTATATTGCTTTAATATAATTACTATGATTATTATCTCATCATGATTTTTCTTTTTATGATATTAGTTTCTAGCCTTAAGTGAAATTGCATCATACTCATAATAAATATATTTTTATTTTTCATAAAATGATGTTTCTCAGTCATATTTTAATTGTTTCAAATATGTTATAATATAAATATAACAATAATTTTAAGTATGTGGCTAGAGAATATAAATCAAAAATAGCAATGCTCATCTTATAACAATATCTCATAAGCCATCTTATTTTATGATTAAAGGAAATTTAAAAATAGGTGACTATGTAAAAATTATTTACATGCCAAAAAGCACAATTGTATTAGAAGTAAATACCATTGAATTTGAATAATTCATTTCATATAATAGGTTTAAAAATTAAGATGAATGAAAAACTAGGAGGAATTAATATGGCAATGTGGAATCCTTGGAGAGGTTGTAAGAAATGTAGTGATGGTTGTTTGCATTGCTATATTCACAAAGGAGATTTAAAAAGAAAGATAAATACGAATGAAATCATAAAGACAAAAGATTTTGAAAAACCCATAGAAAGACTAAAAAATGGAAATTATAAAATGAAAGCTGGAATGGTTTATTTATGTTTTTCTACTGATTTTTTAATCGAAGAAGCTGATGAATGGCGAAAAGATTGCTGGAAGATGATAAAAGAAAGAAAAGATTGTAATTTTTTATTTTTAACAAAAAGAATCGATCGTTTCATGAAATGTATTCCTAGTGATTGGAATGATGGCTATGATAATGTAATAATATGTTGCACAATTGAAAATCAAAAAAACGCAGATTATAAATTATCAATCTTTAAAGATTTACCTATAAAACATAAATGCATAACAGCACAACCATTATTAGAAAATATTTATATTGAAAAATATCTTGATGATATTGAACTAGTAATCGTTGGAGGTGAATCTGACTTTAATGCTCGTATATTAGACTTTGAATGGGTATTAAATATTAGAGAGCAATGTATAAGAAAAAATGTTAGTTTTGAATTTAGACAATGTGGCTCTTATTTTATAAAAGATGGAAAACAATATAAAATACAAACAAAAGATTTAATTACACAAGCAAAACGAGCAAATATTGATTACAAAAAAAATATATGAATATTAAATGTATCTAAAAAATAATTAAAAATCCAATCTACAAATAATCCAATACTCTCTTATAAAAAGTTAAACTTACTCTTTAAGTTTTCTCGTCAAAATGTTTTTTTTAATATCCAATTGAATACAATATTTTAATATTAAAAATGATATTAGACTATTGCTTATTATTATGTTATAATAATATGTATGCAAAAGGTAAAATTGATAAGTACATCCATGACTGCTACTCACCTTTTTAAGCATAGAAAGAGAGAGAAATATGAAAAACAAAAAGATAATTATAATTCCTTTAGTATTATCCCTTTTATTGGTTTCTTGTAAAGATAATAAGCCATCAACGAATTCAAATTCGTCTTTACAATCTAACAATTCGAGTGTGTCTATTTCCACTCCCCCAGTTTCAACAAAAACGCAAATATTGAATCAGTTAGAACAAGCGATTGAATGTTCTCAATTTGCGGTATTGATGAAAGATGTAAATAATAAATCTTCAAAAGAAATCTTTACTCCAAATTACATCATTCAAAATTCTAAAAAAAGTGGTTTTGTCACTCTTTTAGATGTCAAAGATGCAAATCAAAAAATGGTTTATAAATTTGATTTAATAAATAATCAAATTGCTTTAAAACGTGCAGAAGTTCGATATGAAGAAAACATTCGACACGAAATTCGTTCCACTGCTTTATTGCATCCATTTATACAATTAAAAAATCAAAACCTAGATTTAAATACCTATCTTGAAAAAAATTCTGAAGGATATTACACTTCAAATCAAACGCTTATTTATGCTCTAGCTGCTTCTTTAGGGTATGAAAATTACGCTGAACAAGGAGATTTCCCTTGTGCTAAACTTTTTCTTGATGACGAAAATCGTTTATCATTTATTTTGCAAACAACATCTGATTATATTTCTTTAGATGATTATGCTCAAGGAACTTTTATTGAATTTGATACGGCTAAGGATGATACAATGGAAAATTTCATCCAAAATCACACCTTTACTAATCCAATTACCTCTACAATTTTAGAGCCATTTACACAAGAAACTTTATCTTTAACTTCAAATATTTATTCTTATTATGAAGGAGATATTGAAAAAGACGAGTTAGGCTATAGTACCCTAGATGTAGCAAATGATCGTCTAAATGTAGTGATTGAAGATTATGGTGATGCTTCTGTTGCTCAATTGTTTTTAATGCCTGATCAAGATAATCAAGCTGCTCGTGTTTTCTTAAATGGAAAAAACGAACTCGGTTATGAAAAAACTTCAAAATCTTGGAATGAAATCGTTTTTCCAAATCAAATAATTACGACAGATGGATTTTATAAAATAAATGATACCACTTATCGTTATTTTGGAAATTATGCAAAAGAAATTTTTGATTGTACGGCTTACGTAATTTTAAATTCAATCGAATCCTTTGATTTAAAAGTAAAAGACAACAAAGTCATTTCTGCCTTATTTACTTTTGAAACAATTCCTAATTCTATGGGAAATTTGATTCATTATGAAGTTGAGTCTTTAATTGTCAATTATCGCAATCCACAACCTCCTACACCTTTAGAAGATCTTAGTGAAACTCCAGCAATTAAACAAAGTTTTGACTTATTAAATGGTGGCACCTCTTACACAGTTAAAATGTATGATATTAAGCAACCTTCTTTATTTACCTTACTTCAAGTAACCGACAATGCTATTTTAAGAAAAGAATATTCTCCTAAGCCAGGCACGACGGAAGAGTATGATATTCGTACAACAGGTTTTGCTAAAAACAAAGAAAACAAAATTTTACCAATTGTTGTATCAAATGACAATATTGTACGCGTAACAGGTGACCCAATTGATAATAAAACAATCCAAGATTTAATTGGTTTTGATGTATCCGCAAGTTTGTTTAAAAAGAATACGCGAGATAATTTTTATTCTTTACGTTGTAATGTCTATGATTTATACCAACATATGTTTGGAGGTAAAAATTTAAAAAATTATACTTATAATTCTTTAGTTATGCTTCATGACGAAGAAGGAAAAATAACAACCATCAAATATAATTATTCTATCAATAATGGTCTTGTAAATGGTAGTGAGCAAATAGATATTTCAAATTATGGAAAAACAATTATTGATGAAGATATTTCTTCTCAATTTGCTAATTTATCTTCTTTTGCTCTTCCAACCACTTGGGAAGCAGAAACACAAGTTTGGGAAGTTATGGTGGAAAAATTTGGGGAAGAATTAGCTTCCTTAGTTCCTTATTTATATGATGAAACACTAGCAATGAAATGGCAAGCAGTATCCACATCTAAAATCTTTTATATTAGTATGGAAGAATATGGTTTAAATGAAGATCCTACTAATTATATGGAACGTTTCAAAGAATTACTCAAATCTACTCCAGGCTTTGTTGAAGATATAGACGCTAATGGAAATACCATTTATGTTTATGGTACTTTACTTGAAATACGAGTAGAGTCCTCTCCATGCCGTGGAATCTTTATTTCCATTCCAGAATAGAAAGGAGTTTTATGATGAAAAAGAAAACAATTTTTAGTATTCTTTTGTCCACTTGCTTAATACTTACAGGTTGCAATGACAAAGGTAATCATTCAAGTTCTACTCAATCCGTTTCTACAATTCCAGTTACATTCGATACAAGTTATATTTATAACACTTTATCTTTAATTGGTAATATTGGAAATTATGAATTAGTTTATTTAATTAATGAAAAAGAATATCGTGATGTTTATAATTCTTCTTATGTTTACTATGAGTTTAATCAAAATGGTGGCGTTCTAATTGATAGTTATGATAGAGATGCTTATCCTCAAAAAATTCTTTATCAATATGAAATTAAAAATCAACAAGTTCATGTATTAAGCGCATTGCTTGGCGATAATCGTCAACCTTTAACGAATACAACAGAATTTGATTTTATGCCACTAATTAATGATCCAAAATTTAAAGTAACTGAAAGCGATATTGAAGTAGGAACAAATGGAAGTTTTTATACCGATGATAAAAATTTAATTTTAATATTAGCTACAGTTTTAGGTTATTATGAATATGCAATCTATGATTTATTTGACCGCATCGTCTTTCATATTTCAAAGCAAGGTGCTATCACTTTTACTTTACAAATGTATTCTACAGATGGAAATATGATTTTAACCGATGTTGATTGGGGACGTTTTGAAAATATCGGAAATGCAAAAAATAGTTTGATGGAAAATTTCATTAAAAATTATCAGTTACCTAAAACATTAATAACAAATGCACAGGCTATGCCTGCATTTGGTTCAACAATCTCTACTCACTCTGAAGTTACACTTCATTATGGAGATGATGAACCTAAGATAATCGCAACTAATGATGTAGATGTAAATGAGAATTATTTAAAAGTGAGTTCTGTTGATGAAACTACTAAAAAAGTTTCATCTCAAGTTTATAAATCTGTTGATGGATTTGCTAATATTTGTGGTATCAATGCTTTTAATCAGCCAACCATCCTCAATCAAAATATAAAATGGGATGAATTAAATTGGTCTAAGAATTTATTTGAGCAAAATACGATTCGACAAATTGATTCTTCTACTTATCACTATTTTGGATTATATGCAGATGCTTTATTTTATTCTTTAACTTATTTAAGCATTGATACTGTTAAAAGTATTGATTTTAAAGTTGAAAACAATAAAATTGTGGAAATGAATACAGAATTATCAGCATCATTTGACTCCCAATCCAATACGCTATACCATTATAGTATAAAAACCTCTTTTGTGGAACCAAGAGCGATTAAAGAGCCTACTTCATTATCTGTTAATAGTGAAGAAAATAACAAAATTAAAGAAAGTTTTTCACATCTTAAAGCGTATAAAAGATTTAGAGCAACAGCTTATGATTTTGAAAATAAAAACACAAAGAAAACCGTAATGACGGTTGTTGATAATGTTGTTATTTTTGAAGAAACAATGACGGATTCAACTAGTCTTACTACTGCTAAAGCATCTTATGGCTGGGTTGAAAAAGAAGGAAAAGTGATTCCTTTTAAAATTAATTCGGATCGAACTTTATCGATTGTTGGGGCATGTATTGAAGGTGATACACTCGATAATCATATAGGATTTAATATTTCATCTGAAGTTTTCACAATTAATGATGAAGGTCGGTATGTTACAAAACCAAATCTTGTTGAAATTGAAAACCATTTGATTTGTGGACCAAATAAAGAAGGATTAATAGCTGATACTTTATCTATGATTGTAAATGATAATGGTTACATTACGCGTATGGTTTATCAATATAGTGTTGAATTAGCAAATGGTCAAATGATTTCAGGAACAGATTTTGTAGACTTTGATCAGTATGGCACAGCAAAATTAACAAATAAGATGAATGAAGAAATAGCTAAATTGGAGGTTCCAGCAAATGAATAAAAAAATATTTTTATTATTTCCTTTGATTTTATTAAGTGCTTGTGATAGCAATACTTCTAATTCTAAAAAAAGTGATTATTCTTCAAATAGCTTATCCAATTCGAATCAAAGTGTTAGTCATATCTCTAATTCTTCTAACTCTTCTAGCACCATTATTTCAAGTTCTACACCTTCATCCTCAACCACTCCTGATATAGAATATCCTTGGTTATCTTCCTCAGTTTCTTTTTCAGATGAAAATGAAAGTCATTTAAAATTAGTGATTGATTCACAAAAAGTGTATGCAACTGATTTAACAAATACTTTTGATAGTTTTAAAAATGTCGAAGCTGATTATACTTTAATAAACGATCAATTCACTTTTTCTTGCGAATTTTATGATTTAATATTTGATGAAAATGTAACTTTAAACTTTAGTCTTACAATTCAAGAAAATGAAAATTCTTTTACTTTAATTTTAAATGAAGATGTCGTAGATAGTTATGATTTTTGTGTCTATGATGCAGGCTTAATATTAAGACAATTTTAATATTTAATTATCAAAAAACAAGAATAAAAAGTAGTTTTCCATTCTAGAAACTACTTTTTTTGTTGCACATTTTTATAAATAAAATCTTAAATTTTTTAAAATTCAATATCGTTATAAACAAAATTCTTCTTTTTTTTAAAATTCTTAATAGAATAATAAATTGGGATTAATTCAATATATCGTGAAGTTTTTGTATGACCATCTATTCCATCTTTATTCAATGTACACCGGGCAAAACGAAAGGTATTCTTAATCATATAGTTTCGATGATACTCTTTATCAAAGCCTGTTCCATTATAATCAGCAGAGGCGTTTTCAAAAATTGGCTCATCAGCTAATAAGAGATTGCGAAGGCGTGGAAGCGAAATATACTTTCCATATTTATCTTTCAAGTATAATCTCCAAGTAGGATCAAGCATCACTCTCTTGCCATCAGTCAAAAGACAATCTACTACAACGTGGCAATCGTCAAATTATCTAAAATTTAAAGCGAAATAGACTCTCTCTTTTTTACTATACATAAAAAAGGCAAAAAAAAAGCCCGGCAACTTGCTATTCTCCCCTTGCGGATACCTTCGCCGTTACGGTGCTTAACTTCTGTGTTCGGGATGGGTACAGGTGTGTCCACCGTGCCATCGTCACCAGACTTTCTTTTCGAAAAATCTCTCGATCTTTCAAAACTAGATATGGTTCGCTTTCTTTTCCTTCTTCGTTACTTCTTCTTCTTTTTATTTTTCACAAATTCACAAATCCTCGATCTATTAGTATCAGTCAGCTTAATGTCTCACAACACTTACACCCCTGACCTATCAACCTCTTCACTTTAAAGGGATCTTACTTCTTGCGAATGGGAAGTCTCATCTTGAGGTCGGTTTCGCGCTTAGATGCCTTCAGCGCTTATCCGTTCCATACGTAGCTACCCAGCTGTGCCACTGGCGTGACAACTGGTGCACCAGAGGTATGTCCATCCCGGTCCTTTCGTACTAGGGACCGCTCCTCTCAAACTTCCTACGCCCACGACAGATAGGGACCAAACTGTCTTACGACGTTTTCAACCC
>CAJJXN010000038.1 GCA_905197115.1 uncultured Bacillota bacterium
GTATCCACTACAATTCCAAGAGCATTTTCAAAAATATGATCATCTTCAATTTGGTCCATTCTTCCTATAAAAGATAAAGTTTCAACTCTTTCTCCTACGACAAAAACACTTTTCATTGGAAAAGTTGATTTTATAATATCCATTAAGCCATTTTGACTTCCATAACAATCCCCATCGGGACGTTTATGACCAAAAATGATAATGGTTTGATAATCTTTAATTTTTTGATAGACCAAATCAAAGCTCATACATTACGCTCCTTTTAACAACTCACTAAACTCTTCTATTACTTGTTTTGCTTCATTAAAATCTTTTAATGTCGCCCCACAAGCTAAAGAATGTCCTCCTCCACCATGCTTTTTGGCAATTGAAACAATTTCGATATTCTTTGAACGAAATTCACCTAAAACATGGCCTGTACTTATATCATACGTGAAATTTGCCCAAATTTCAATTCCTTCTATGTTGGACATCACTCCAACCATCCCTCGCGATATGCTAAATACATCTACATCAAACAAATCAAATACATCTTTATCATTCATTAAATAAGCTACCCCTGCTGAATTGACTTCAAACTTATTGGTAAAATAAGCTTTCATTTTCTTTTCTTGAAGAGTTTCCGTATATAGTTTTTGATATAACCATTTGGCATTTGCTCCATTTTGAATTAAAACACCTGCGGTATCAAATAAATTTTTATTTAAACTAAACATAAAACGACCGCTATCTGTAACAATTCCTCCATATAAAGGAGTTGCACTTTCAGGGGTTAATTTTAATTTATTCTCTATCGCAAATTGAGTAATCATTTGACATGCAGCCGCTGCATTTGTATCGACATAAGCCTTTGCATTTATAATATCACAATCATTTTTATGATGATCAATGACAATAATTTCTTTCGCCATTTGATAGCGATTATCACTCACTAAAGCTTGCACAGCGACATCAACAATAATGGCTAAACTTTTTTGAATGATTTCATCCGATACTACATCCATATCACCAATAAAGTTAAATTTATTGATATCTCCTACTGCATATGCTCTTATTCCTTTATAGTTTTGACAAATTAAGTGTTTTAAGCCAATTTGAGAGCCCAAAGCATCCATATCAGGTCTTTGATGCCGAAAGATAACAATCGAGTCATATTGGCGTATTTTCTTTGCAATTTCTTTATACATAATTATACTTCCTTTTTGGTTCATTGGTTTCATAATTCCAAGTTGGATCTTTTTCACCATGTAGTTTTAATTTGTTCCTTTTTGCATATAATTCTGCATGATATAAAAAGTCTGTGTAAAGAATGCCTTTATAACTTGAATCGCTTTCTCCAAATTGAACTTCACTATATCCTTCTTTTACAAGTTTAAAATTTAATAATTCATCATCTACCCATATCCAACCAAGCATACGACCAAAAGTTTCAAAAATGCTTCCATTTAAAACGGATTGAATGCGAATTAAAAAAGCCTTTTGTAACTCAGAATTTGTAAAATTCTTTGCTGGAACGCCCCATTCTTGCGTTAAATGTTCCATCGTTTCTCTTGTATCTACATTTTGATAACGAACACGCACGACATTTCCAACACCAAGCTCACTTGGAAAATAAAAATTTGTAGTATCTCCATCTCCATAGGCAGCAACCGTTACAGGTACAACGCCACCACCACCTAAAGAAGAATTGTTTTCATTATAAAATGGGCGTGCCATATCTTCTAATGTCAACTTAGGACCTTCTAATAGTTCTTCTTCTGTAATATCATTTCTAACACTTTTTAAGTGAGAATAATCATTTGGTGAATAACGAATCCATTCGTATTCATCAAATTTTGTCGTAGAACGTAAATATTTTTCTTTTCTAACAATACTTTTTTGCTCACAATATGTAGAAAAATCATTGGTTGTCCCTAAAATATCGATGATTTTTTTCTCTTTTTTTAAAGCGATTGCATTCTTGCCAGAAAATAAAAATTGATTTAATAGCAAATCTGCTTTTTGACGCAACTCATCAATTAAATACTCTGATTCATAAGCAATCACATAAGTTGTTTTTGCTGGCAATGTACCTTTTAAAAAAACTTTTTTTATAGTTGTGAAATAAAATTCTAAGTGGTAGTTTTCTAAATTAATTTCTTTATTATTTCCATTATATAGTTCAATTGCACTATTAAACCCATTTTCAATAAATTCACTAATGACAAAAGAATCATTTCTTTTTTTACAACTTGGTAAAAAGAATATCATCATAAAAGTAAAAAGGAATATGCTTAATTTTTTCATTGTAATCCCATCCTTCAAAATCATTATATCACAATTTTTTTGCTATTTCACTCTTTACTTTTTCGATATAATAAAAGAATAAAAAAACAGCTAATTTAGAATAAAATCCAAATTAACTGTTTATAAATGACTTTAAAAAGTTTTATGCAGCAACGAATAATTTAATATAACTAATTACTGGACGGCTATTGGATAAACCACCTTCTACTGAAGAAGATAATTTAATCGTATTTGTTGCTGAAGTATTTAATGAAATTGTCATCATATCAGCTGAACCATCATATAATTTATTTAAATCATTTAATGCTAAATTAAATTGTTCTTCTCCACTTTTTGTAGACCAAGAATAAACACCAAGTTCAACTTTAACAACTTTTACATCTTCTGCTAAAGTTAAAGTAATGGCACCACCATTTTTACCATTTAATTTAACTCCACCAACTTTATGACCTTGAGAAGTTTGTGCTTTTTCAACACCTTTAGAAGCAGCAATTACAGAAGTTAAAGATGCAGTTGAATCTGCAGTTTGATTTGTAAATAAGGAAGTGATATCTCCTTCTAAATAAATTCCTCTATCAGCAGCTGCACCATCGTAAATGCCACTTACAGATGAAAGGTCATAATGAGCAACTTCTACTACCTCACCAGTTGCAGCCATAGCAACAACAGTTACTTTAAAATCTTTTGCTTTTGAAACTTCATTTAATTTAAATGTAGCAGTTAAAGTAACTTCAACATCTGCATCACTACGAGTAACCTTTGCGTTTGCACCATCAATAGTAATTGCAGCATTGTTAGATGCCCAAGATACTGTTACACCATTTGTTGCTGTTAATGGTAATGTAAAATCAGCATCTGTTGTTTTTGTTGTTAAGTCAAATGCAGCCATAGCCATATCTACTTTTTCAGCGTCTGTAACTTCATGATGTCCTGTTTTTTCAACTTCTAATGTTGTTAATTGGAATACTTTATACCAGTCTCCAACACCTTTTGCAGTTAATACATCGCCTACTTCAAAAGCAGCAAATTTATCTTTTAATGCTACAGAAGCAGTCATTTCATACTTCACTCTTAAAGCAACTTCAGCATTTCCTAATTTTGCAGTTACTGCAGTATAGTCTTTGCTTTCTACTGGAGTTTCAACTTTTGTAACAACTAATCCTTGTAATTCAACTAATGTAGATTGGAATAAAGGAGAAACTTTTGACATATCTCCACCTTCTACATTTGAGATTGCTTCAGAAATATTTGTATAAGCTGGAACTGTTTGATTTTCAGCTAATACTTCTACTTCAAATGTTGCTTTATCACTTGCAGCAATTTGATGTAATCCATTGTAATTGTCTTTTTTACCTGTAACTCTTACTGAATTACCTACTTTAAATTGTGCATCATTTTCACCAGGAACACGATATGCATAGAAACCACCTGCTGTAGGATTTTGAATATATGCATAGAAATTGTTATATTGAGCACTAACTTCGCTTCTAGCAACAACAATTCCTTCGACTGTAACTAAATCACCGCTTGCAGCAGCTTGGAATTGTGCAATAGACATTGTAGCTACTACTTTATTAGCTTTTAATACTAAAACACCAAAATCTTTATTTTGTTCTACACTTTCAAATTTGAAAGTACCAGTTAATTTAACAATTGCATCGCCTTCTTCAAATGTTGGGCGTGTTACATTTGCTTTTTTGTTGTCAGCACTTACTGCAACATGGGCTGTATCATCCGATACATAGCTAATTTTTACACCATTATGTTCTGAAATTAAATCAAAACTTGCAGTCACACCAGTTGTGCTTAATTTCATTGCAGTGTATTCTGTTTGAACATGAGTAATTGCAGCTGCTACTCTTTCTTCAGGAGTAACTTTTTCTTCGTCTTTTTTGTCACCACAGCCAGTTAATACTAAGGCTAAGGCACCAAAAGCCATCAAAAATCTACTAAATTTTTTCATTTCTTTTCCTTTCCTTTTTTTTGTCATTTTGACATATTTATGTAAAAACAAAAACTTTTGTTTTACATCGAATTAAGGGTGAGTTTCCTACGCTTGTGCGTAAGAAACATCACTCATACGAGATAAATCAATTTGATTTACTCCTTCATAACATGTAATATTTCCGGTAAATGTCATTTTACCTTTATTTTCAAAGTAAGAAATATCTTCTACTTTATTACCATTTTCATCTGTAAAGTAGTTGTCTTTACTAGAACGAATGATTAAAGTATTTCCTTGATCATCTCTCACGTTAATAGACATGCCGTTTTCATTAATGTAACTACCACTTCTTACAAAATTAACATTTTCCAAACGAACAAGAAGATTTGTAAAAGTAGTTTCTTTAATTTCTGGTATCGTCATTACTTTTGTCGTAATAGGACGTCCTGATTCAATTAAAACAGAATCATTTTCAGATGGGAACAATGGATTGTATTTTACATCCGTTAATTGTAAATTTCCATTGTAAGTAGCAACAATACCCATAAATTTAATATAATTGCCTTCTACAAAGAAAGTTCTAACATTCGGATTGTATTGGGTAAAGATATATAAGCCATATGCACTTACGCTTCCATCTTCATTCGTAAAGTCTTGTTGTACATAACAATTGGCTGCAATACGACGAGTTACAACTGCATTGAAGATAACTTTTTCTCCAATCCACTTTTCAGGATCTAAGTTGATTTGTTGTAAATCTGTTAATTTATAATCTCCATAGTTGAATTTGTCATCTTTTTTATTGCTCCAAATGTTTAATTTGTTTTCAATTGCTTGACGTTCAGCATTGTACATTGCTTCTTCGTATGGAGTATCTTGATACCCTTTCGCGATTGAAAAACCTTCTTGAACAACAGCTAGATTAACTAATTTTCCACCAGCCCAAACCCAACCTAAATATCTTTCTTTTGTTGAGTCTTTTTGTGGCATATCCCCATTTGATTCAATGACGATATCTTGTTTTTTATTTTTAGCATCTGTTAATAATTTGCAAGTAAAATCAGATGCTTTCTTTCCATATGGCTCAATCGCTCCTGTTGATTCAGGAGTATCAATTCCATTGAAACGAATTTTTAATTGTTTTCCGTTTGAAAAGAAGTGTGCCGTATCACCATCAACACATTTATCTAATTCTACTTTTCCAATTCCATCTTTAAAGAATTCTTTGCCTTCATAAGATTTTGCCAGTTTAGTTTGCGAAACATAATCAATTAATTCGACTTTTTTATCGCCACAACCTGTCATTCCAAGTAATAAAAGCAAAGAAGTAAAGATGAAACCTAATCTTTTCTTCATTGTCATCACCTTTACTTTTTGTTTTTTACATTGCTGCTAATACACATTTAGTCATTGCTTCATTAAATGCTTCAGCAATTGATTTTGGATTCTCTCCTGCACAAACAGCTGGAATAATTGCACCTACTTGGTTACGAGCCGTTGCACTTCCTACAAATACTGGAGAAGTGAAATACCAACTTTGTAAAGTTTCAGTTAAATTAGCTACTGCAGAATATAAGTAATCTGTAGATTTTCTAATTTCAGCTGCTTCTGGAGTGTTTGCGTTAACATTATCTTTGTAAATTGCTAAACGAGCTTCATAAATAGAAGTTGTATAAGAAGTTGAACGAACTGGTTCATATCCTGTTAATGCAGCATATTTAGCACTATTTTCAGCAGAAGTAATATATGTATAGAATCTCCAAGCGCATTCTTTTTGTTGTTTTGAAGCATATTTTCCTTCGTTAAAGAATACAATTGAAGGTCCTTGAGAAATACAAGCTGGAGCTTCATCTTTTGACCATTGAGGTAATGGAGCTACACCTACTTCAAAAGCACCATTTGAAGGAGAGTTATAACGAGTTCCCCCTGTTGAACCAATTGTCATATGTAATTTTTGTTCTGTGAATTTTGTAGAAGTATATGTATTATTACCTAATAAACCTTTTGTTTTAATATATTTACTATCGTACCATCTTTTTACAGTTTGAACCATTTCTTTTGCTTGGTCGTTATTGAAATCAAAAGAACCAGTTCCATCTTCTTTTAATGAAGTATATGGGATACCTAATTGTTGACAGAAAGTAATAAATAAGTTGTCATCAGAGTCATAACCTAAAGGAGCATCATAATCTTTTGTATTTTTTACAGATTCGATTTGTAAAATTTTTGCACATGTTTCTTCTACTTCTGCCCAAGTAGTAGGAACACTTAATTGATTTGCGTCAAAGAAAGTTTTATTATAAAACATTACTTCAGTAGATTTACTGAATGGTACTGAATATAAAGAACCTTTTGTATCATATTCTTTTCCTTCTTGCCAGAATGAAGCGATATATTCTTCAGAATTAAAGTGATATGGATCGTTTTCATTTTCTGCTGATGCAGCTTCACTAGCTGTTACATAAGGTGATAATTCTTCAACAACACCCGCTCTTAAATAATCAGCAACATGGTCAGGATAACAAATAGCCATAGTTGGTAAATTTTTTGGAGCAATTGCTTTTAAAAGTTTATCATTAATATCTGTATAACCACCTTGATTTAATAACTCAATGCTCATACCTTTATTTTCTGGTAACTTTAAAAATTCCTTTTTCATTTCTTCAATCATTGCTAAATTTTCTTTACCAAATGTGTGCCAAAATACAACTGTTTTGCTTGGATCTGTTTTAGTTTTGCCTTTGCCACCACAGCCAGTAAGAGAAACCGCGCCTAAAACTGCTAACATCGAAATCGTCAATAATTTTTTGCTTGTTTTCATCTTTTAATTTTTCCTTTCCTATTTCTTTAATTTAATTTATATCCTTATCCTTTTAGACCTGCACGAGAAACACCGCGCATAATGTACTTTCTAAAGAATATGAATAACAATAATAATGGAACTGTTACGACAACAGTTGCAGCCATTTGAAGTTCATAACGAACGTGTCCAGTTGATACATCTTGGAATGCACCACGTAAACCATTTGAAATCAAACGCCATTCTGCTCTATCGGCAACTAAGTTTGGCCATACATATGAGTTCCATGCTCCCATTAATTTCAAGATAAAAATTGAAATTAATGTAGGCATTGCAATTGGAACCATAACCTTCCATAAGTATTGCCAATCCGATTTACCATCCACTTTTGCTGCATAATATAATTCATTTGGAATTTGTTTAAAGTTTTGTCTTAATAAGTAAATATAAAATACACTAATCCAAAATGGAACAATCATTGCTAAGTAAGCTCCTTTTAAATCAGTTCCAATCCAACCTAGTTTAGATACTGTAATATAGTTTGTAATTACAAGCATTTCCCCAGGAATCATCATCGTTGCAAGAAAAAGGGTAAATAAAACATCTTTTCCTTTAAAATTTAGTCTTGCAAAAGCAAACGCAGCAAAGATAGTTGTAAAAATTGTACCTAAAGTAGAAACAATCCCAACAACCAATGTATTTTTTAAGTATGTCCAGAATTCAAAACTGCTATCTGGTCCTAAAGCTTCAGCATAGTTTTTCCACATAATTACTTTTGGAAAATAAGTTTGAACAGAAGCACGGATTTCTTCATTTGTTTTTAATGAAGTAATAATCATCCAATAAAATGGAACTAAAACAATAACAGCCATCACAATTAAAAAAGCATAGAGAAAAATCGTAGAAAGAATTTTCATCGTTTTTTCAACTCTTTTTAATTTTTCGGCATTAATTCTTTCATCATTAAGGACTAAATTCAAATTTGTCATCTTGTTTTCCCTCCCTAATAATGTACCTTTTTACTACTTACATATAAGTTAATAAAGGTAAAGAATAAAATAATAACGAGTAATACAACCGCTGCCGCTGCAGCCATACTTACTGTATTTACTTGCGATAATCCATTATAAATATAATAAACAATCGTTAATAAACTATTATCTTGCGCCCCATTTGGTCCTGGATTATTTAATAATGCTTTAATGGAAGAATATTCTTTAAAGGATCCAATAAAGGACGTAATACATACATAAACGATTTGTGGAGACAATAATGGAATTGTAATTCTCCAAAACGTTTTAAATTTTGGTGTAGCATCAATTTTAGCTGCTTGATAATATTGTTTATCAATACTTTGAAGTCCACTTAAGAAAATTAAAATTTTATAAGGTAATGCATGCCATACAATATAGATACACAATACAATCATCGCAGACCATCTACCTGCTCCGATGTCAATCCAGTTTTTGCCTGTTGATCCAAATAAAGCATTGATAAGTCCATAATCTTTATGGAACATTACAGCAAATACCATCCCAATCGCCATGGAGTTTGTAACATACGGAATAAAGAAAATTGTTTGGAAGATTTTATTGAACCATTTAATTGAGTTCAATCCGACAGCTATCAATAAAGCAATTAAAACAGAAGCTGGCACAGTTACAAATACAATAATCAATGTATTAATTAAAGCATAAGTTATAAAGGTATCATCGTAATAGAAGTGTCCACCCGATGTATTTCCAAATCTCCCAAAAATTGCTAAATAATTATCAAAAGTTAAAGACGTACCTCTAAAACTTCCTGATGTATATTCATAATTTTTTAAAAATGAAATAATAATTGTGTTGATAAGCGGATATACTGTAAAGATTAGCAATAAGATAATTGAGGGAGCCAAATATAGCCAAGCTTTCCAGTTGTTTTTATGTTCCAATTTAGATTACCCTTTCAGACGTATCTCTATTGAAGACTAAAACTTTATTTTTCTTGACTCCCAATTTAATTTTTCCAACCTTAACTTTTGTATCAGCATCTACAATCGCTTTAAAAGTTGGTTTTAAGCAATTTTCATTTTTACAAACAATTGAAATATCTCTTCCTAATGTTTCAATTTGTTCAACTTCTGCGTTTAAAACACCACTTGATTGTTTTACAACAAAACCTTCAGGACGAATTCCTACATACACATCTTGATTGGCAATTGGTGTTGTGGTTTCAAATAACATATCTTCTCCAATATAAACTTTATTATCTTTAATTGTTCCAGTGAAGACATTAATTGGTGGAGTTCCTAAAAATTGAGCGACAAATAAGTTCGTTGGATTATTGTAAACTTCTTGTGGCTCTGCTCTTTGTTGTTCTAATCCATCTTTCATTACAACAATTTCATCACTAATACTCATTGCTTCTTCTTGGTCATGGGTAACGAATATAGTTGTTACACCTGTTTCTTTTTGTAAACGACGAATTTCTTCACGAGTTTGTAAACGAAGACGAGCATCTAAGTTTGATAAAGGTTCATCAAGCAATAAAACACGTGGTTTCTTTACAAGAGCTCTTGCAATTGCAACACGTTGTTGTTGTCCCCCAGATAATTGACTAGGTTTACGATCTAATAATTTTTCGATTTGAACTAATTTTGCAGTTTCAAGAACCATCGCTTCGATTTCTGCTTTTTTTAGTCTTCTTTTCTTTGTAACTAAATTTCCTTCTTTGTCTTTAACTTGTTCCTCAACTTTAAGGTTTTCAAGAGGGAAAGCAATATTTTTTGCTACTGTCATATGTGGATATAAAGCATAGTTTTGAAATACAAGACCAATGCCTCTTCTTTCTGGTGACAATTCTGTAACATCTTCATCTCCAAAAAAGATTTGTCCAGAAGTTGGTTCTAAAAGACCTGAAATCATATAAAGAGTTGTAGATTTTCCACAACCCGAAGGTCCAAGTAATCCTACAAGTTTTCCAGATGGAATGACAATATCAAGATTATCCACCGCACGAGTTTCAGATTCTTTTTTATTATCTTTGAAAATTTTTGTAAGATTTTTTAATCTTATTTCCATAATATTCCTCCAATTCTATTTTCCATTATAACTAACTAAAGTTATAAAAACAAGCAATTATATACAAAAAAGTATAGGATTTTTAGAAAGTCAAATTTTTTGTTATTTTGTAGTTACAAATAAAAAAAAGTATGATATAATAATATTCACACTTTTTCAAATATTTGTAATTTTGCTACGATTTTGTAGCTTTTTTTGTGCTTTTTTCTTTTTTTACCTTTCCAATTACGATAATTTTCTTCAAATCTTCTATATCTTCACAAAGCAAAATATGGAAAATAAAGGAAAGCTTATCTTTAATGTTTTGTCCATAAAAATAAAACATAAAATTGTCATAAATATCATTTGCATAATCCATCAAATTTTTACACAAATCTTCTAATGCTTCTGCTTTTGTTTCACCTTTTCCCCAAACATTTAACTTGGAAGCCCACAAAATAGTATTTTTATTTTCATCTAATTCTGATTTTACTTCAATTTGGCTATCTTGCAAAAATAATTTTAATAAATTTCTTTCAATTAAGATTGCTTCATATTTTCTTCTTTTTAAAATAATTGGCTTTTCAAATATAACTGAATCAAAAAAATTGCTCATTTCTTTTCTTGCATCTGTGACATTAATTTTATTCATTTTGCTCTCACCTCTGACTACTTCATTATTGCATATTATGTACGTTTTGTCAATAATATATTTTATATAATATATAATAAAAATATACAATAAGTATATATTAATAAAAGTATAAAAAAATAAGAAATTAAGCTTTCTTATTTTCTATAAAATCCTCATAATTTAATTTATATTCTAAAATAGTATATAAATGGTTATTTTTTAAAAACGAATTTTCATTTACTTGCATAAGTTTAAAATGATTAGCCAAAATGATTTTTTTGGACGCCTCATTTTCTAAAATATGCTTAGCATAAAGACAATTTAGATGATAATATTCAAAAGCGATTTGAACAATTGCTTTTATGACTTCACTCATATATCCTTGATTCCAAGAATTTTGATTTAATAAATAGCCAATTTCAGCACTATTTTCATATAAATTAAAAGTAATACTTGCCGAGCCTATCATTTTGTTCGTATCTTTTTGTATAATCGCATAATTAATTGAATTGCCACTATAATAAGAACGAATCATATTTTCAATCACATGTTTTGTATCTAGAGTGCTTCTATGTGGTTCAAAAGTCAAATATTTTGTAACTTGCCTATTGTTACAAATTTCATACATATCTCTAATATCACACAAATCAATTGGTCGGCAATATAATCGATTTGTATAAAAATTAGGTGCGCCTAGACCTTTATACATTTTTATTTATCGTCTTGGCATTCACAATCGTGGTGACCACAACAGCATTCATGCTCTTCGTGTTCACATTCACATTCGTGTTCTTCATGTTCGCAACAACATTCATGATCATGTTCATGATGATGTTCACATCCACATTCATGATTATGGTGATGGTGTCCACATCCACATTCATGTTCTTCTTCGCCAGCAGTTTGGAATTGAGCGAAAACATCTTCTAAAAGTTCCCATTCTTCATCTGTTTCTACTGCAAATAAATTACCTTCTTCGTCATAGCTTGAAACAAAAGCTTCTTGATTTTCATCTTTTGGATCTGTATAAAATACATAATTTTTTTTCGTTTCTTCATGTGTATATGTAAACATGATGTACATTTCTTTTTCATTACCATCTTTATCCGTTACGATCATTTTTCTATCTTCCATTTTTTCTATCTCCTTTTATATTAGTATATTCATTTTAACATAGAACTATCTTTTTGTATCTAAATAATTTTGCAAAATTATAGCTGCAGCTACTTTATCGACAACTTTTTTGCGATTTTTACGGCTTACGTCGAAATTTAACAAGCTTCTTTGAGCAGAAACGGTCGATAAGCGTTCATCCATAAATATAATTTTGATTTCTTTTTTCATTAAAATCATTTCTTTGAAACGTTTTGAGCGAAGGCATCCTTCAGATTCATCTTTATTCATATGATAAGGCATACCAATAATCACTTCATCTACTTCATTTTGATTAATTATATCAATGATTTTTTGAATTAATTCTTCATTTTCTTCTTGATAACGTATGACAGTATATGCATTTGCAATCATTTTTAACGAATCACTTAAAGCTATTCCAACAGTTACGCTACCAATATCTAATCCCATTGCCTTCATGAAAGTAATTCCTCAATTTTTTTAGAAATTTCCTCAAATGTTTTCACATTTTTGCCACCTGCTTGAGCCATATCTGGACGTCCACCACCATTACC
>CAJJXN010000039.1 GCA_905197115.1 uncultured Bacillota bacterium
AGATTCAGTTGTAACTTCTACTTCTACTGTAGGGTTTCCACGTGAATCAATAACTTCTCTAGCATAAATATCAATAATAATTGGCATATCATTTTCCTCCTATTTTTTTCTACAACGATATTATATCATTATTTTTTATATTTTAAAGTAATTCTTACTTTATTAAGCATTTTCCTGTCATTTCTTGTGGTTTTTCAAGGTTTAGAACTTTTAAAAGTGTTGGAGCAATATCTCCTAAATTTCCATCTTCCACTAATTCAACATCTTTTTTACAAACAATAAAAGGTACTGGATTAGTTGTATGACTCGTAACAAGTGTGCCTTTTTCATCGATTAAACAATCGGCATTTCCATGATCTGCTGTCACAAATAAAATGCCATCTTTTTCTTTAACTTTTTGATAAAGTTTACCTACACACTCATCGACTACTTCCACGGCTTTAATAGTTGCATCCATCACGGCTGTATGGCCAACCATGTCACAATTTGCAAAATTCACTATCACGACATCATGAATATCTTTATCAATTTCTTTTAATAAAGCATCACATACTTCATAAGCTGCCATTTCTGGTTTTAAATCAAAAGAAATAACATCTGGTGATTTGATTAAAACACGACTACATCCAGGAATTTGAGGCTTTTCAATACCATCGAAATTAATTGTTCCATCAAAAAAGAAAGTTACATGTGCATATTTTTGTGTTTCAGCGATTCGAAGTTGAGTTAAACCACAACTTGAAATATAAGGTCCAAAAATATTGTCCAAAGCAACAGGTTTAAAAGCGATTAATCCCTTTACAGATTCTGCATACTTCATTGTACAAACATAAGTTAAATTATGTAAAATTGTTTTTGGTGTATAAGCTTGGAATTTATCATTGGCTTTTGGGTGTGCATAAAAAGTTGGATTGGTGAAAACAGTTGAAATTTGAATGGCTCTATCTGGTCTAAAATTAGCAAAAATAATACTATCATTATCTTTAATTTTGACATTGTAATTGGCATTATATCCAGGTTCTACAAATTCATCAATTACTTTACGATTTGTTTCTTTTAATAATTGATATTGTTGCTTTAAGTAAGTTTCTTCATCTACATAAGCATGGCCAACATTATCAACCATACATTCATAAGCTTTATTAATCATGGACATATTATTGTCGCGATCCATTGCATAAGAACGGCCAATAATGGTTACAACTTTTCCAATGCCGACTTCTTTAAATGTTTGATTTAACTCATTTATATATTTGTAAGCAGTAGTTGGTTCTACATCTCTGCCATCTAAAAAAGCATGCACATAGACATCTTCTAATCCTTGTTGCTTTGCTAAACGAATTAAAGCTTTTATATGATCAATATGCGAGTGTACACCACCATCCGATAATAAACCAAAGATGTGTAAATGAGAATGATTCTTTTTGACATTTTCGATGGCATTTAAATATGCTTCATTGTGATAAAAAGAACCATCTAAAATAGCCTTATTGATTAATGTCAAAGATTGATAAACAATTCTTCCTGCTCCGATATTTAAATGGCCTACTTCCGAGTTGCCCATTTGTCCTTCAGGAAGTCCAACAGCCATTCCACTGGCTTGTAATAAAATGTTTGGATAAGTTTGCATTAAATAATCTAGATTTGGTTTTTTTGCTTGAAAAATTGCATTTCCTTCATGACGAGAAGTGATGCCAAATCCATCCATAATGCATAATACAACAGGTTTTTTCATATGATATTTACCTCCTTAACCCAATTTAATATTATAGCATATCTTTATAAAAAATAATAAAAATTTATTTTTATGAAGACTAAAAATAAAAACAAGAGAAACCTCTTGTTTTCAATCAAATAATCCTAAAGCAGTTTTCAAATCCGAAATGGTATCAATTTCAACCCATTTTGAATGAATTAAATAATAAGTAAAGAATTCTTTTTTTAAAATAGCATCAATGGCAACTTCACTCCAACTTTTTTTATCGATTTTTAAATATTCTTCCATAAAATTAAACAATAAAGTAGAAGTTTTTGCATTGAATAGATAAATATCTAAACTTACTCCAAAAGCTTCATTTGCTGAAATAGTTTTAGATATTTCATATATTCTTTGCTTGTTCACTTTAACTTTCATGGATTCTTCTAAATAAAGAGAAGTGTCAACTGCAATAACATTTTCATTTTTTTTAAGCAACAACCCTTCTATGACTTCTTTTTCAAACAAAACATCTCCGTTTAATAGCAAAAACGCTTTGTTTTTTAAATAAGGGGCAACTAAAGATAAAGAATACATATTATTTGTGGTTAAATAATGGCTATTTTCAATCAAAAAAATATTTTTATAAGAAAGTTGTAAAACAAATTCATTTAGTTTTGAAAAACAATATCCACCAACGATGTAGATATGATCAACATTACATTTAACTAAAATTTCGATCTGTCTTTCTAAAATCGTTTTATCATGAACGGAAATTAAACATTTACAAGTGTTTTGGGTATACTCTTTTAAACGAGTACCTAATCCAGCAGCTAAAATAACAGCATCCATTATAATTCCTCACATAATTCATCATAAATTTGAGATAATAATTCGTCTGTTAATGTAATTTCATCTAAAATTGTGTATTTATCTGGTCTTAAAGATTTCGCTTTATGCATACATAAAATAAAATCTTCTTTCGATATTTGCAAGGTTTTTGGATGAATATCGACATCAAAATGTTTTAAATAAGTTAATAAAAAAGTATAGTTTTGTTTTTGTAATTTTGCCATAACAATACTTCCTAAAGCTACTTGAAAACCATGAAGATTGGGCTGTTTTGCATAATAGTCAAGAGCGTGGCTAAATAAATGTTCTGCCCCACTACATGGTCGACTTGTTCCCGCAAAATCCATAGCTATTCCAGACATAACTAGCGATTGAACTAGATTTTTAATAAAAGAATAATTCATTTTAGCAAAAATACAGTTTAATAAAGTATCAAGAGCGGTTGAAGACATTAAATAAGCTAAGTCTTTCATGGTTTCTTTGTTGGCATTACAAGCAAGTTTCCAGTCATATAATGCAGTAAAGTTCGATAAAGTATCACCAATTCCAGCTTTGATATATTTAACAGGGCTATTCATTATGACACTAATATCTACAAATAAAGCATAAGGAATTGCACAGCCTAAAGACTTTGGTTTACCATCTTGTCTTTTTAAAACAGCAATTGGACTTGCTATACCATCATTTGAAACAATCGTTGGAATAGAAATAAATTTTGTTTTAGAAATATAAGCTGCATATTTACAAATATCTAAAACTTTTCCTCCACCTAAACCTACAATAAATTGAATGTCGGTGGCAATAATTCGACCAGCAATGGACATTGCATATTCGATTGTGTTGTTATCCACTAAATGTTCTTTTAAAACGCCATATTTTTCAATGACAGGTTTTATACGATGACCAAACATTTTATCAATATTTTCATCTGAAACATATAGCACTTTTTCTTTATGTTTAATGATTTTAGATAAATATTCATCTAAATGATCCCAACAGTTTTTTTCTATTTTTAAAATACATTCCATGATTAAAATCCTTTCTTTTAATACATTTTTGCTTACATTGTTTAAACTTATGATATAATAATTTGCGGAGGGATTGAAATGAAAAAGAATACTTTATTAGGTGTCTTAGCTTATGTAACACTATTTTTAGCAGGTATTATTAAAGTTATAAATGCAATTGGATTAAATTTGGGTACAATTGGAGGCGTATTGGCTATTATTTGCGATTTAGCCTTAGTACTTACGGTTGTAATTGCTGCTCATCCTTTTGCAAAAAATCAAAAACACATCGCTTGGTATATTATTTACTGGGTGCTAGCTGCATTTGCTGTTTTTGGCGCAGTATATGGCGGAACAAAACTTTTTTAAATAATGTTTGCTATTAGCATGGAATAGTTCCATGCTTTTTTTATAAAAAACCTCCAAATTATATTTGGAGGCATTTTTTTATCTTTATCCCTTATAATTTGAACTTGGCTTTGCTCTATCTTCATCTTCATGAAATTTTTTAGCAGACAAACCTTGTCCAAAATAAAATAATGTGAAAATGACTAATGCGAACAATAAGATAACGATAGGCGCAGCATTTGATTTGAATTTAATACGTGTAATTAATGGCATTAATTGTAAAAGTAAGACAAATGCTGTTTGAACAATTTTTGAAGAAAAACGTGCTTGAGGTAGTAAACACAAAACGATATGTATTGCAAAAATTACTAAAACAAATATTTTTGCAACTAAGTGGAGTGTTTTCATGCCTGCATATAATTCTACTTTAATAGGCCAAAGAACAAGACCAATTAATGCTGAAATAAGTAATAATAAGACTAAAATGGAACTAATAAAAAGTTTTGTAGATTTTTCATTTTTCATGATATCCCCTCCTTGTTCTATATCTTTATTATAGGAATTATTTGATTGATTTGTCAAATAGTATCTACGATTGTACCTTCATTTAAAGCATTTTGAATTAATTCATTCACGTTTAAGGATTGACCAATGTCGATTAAAGATATATCAGTAGCGGAAATGGTAAGTGTTAAACCACTCATTGCCACTCCACCAGTAACAGCGATATTGGAAATATATCCATTTTCATTGATTCCTAAAGAAATATTAAAATCTTCAGAAACAGATAAATTAGAACCTTCTTTAACTAAAGTAATAGCTGTTTTATCAATTATAATGTTAAAAGAAGTATGTTCTTCATTCGAAGTGAAATCTTTGATTATATTTTTAAAATCGATTGTTGCAGAAGCATCGGCATTATTTTTTACAGTATCAGCAGCATTTAAAATATAGAATATATTATTGGCGATATCTTCATTAAATTGTTGCGTTGTAAAACATTTTTTCTCATTGATGGTTTCTTCTTTTGAAAACAACCCTTTCTTTTGATTATAAGTGCAATTTAAATAAACACGATCATTTGCTTCATCTAAATAAATTAAAGAAGTAGCATCTCCTTTAAAAATTTGACGAACAGCATCTTTTTTAACATCGATTTTAAAATATCCTTTTACTTTATTGTTTTCATCTAAGCTAATTTGAATTTCAAAGCCGACACTTGCTTTATAAGCACCGCTTAAAGCGCTAAGAGAAATATTACCATTAATATGGAAATCTTTTAATTGAGCAGTTAAAGAAATTGGATCGGCTAAAGCAATTAGATGGTCAAACCAATTTAAAGATGAGGTGTAATCAATTTCAAAAATGAATTCATTTGAAGAAACTTGGGCAGTGATTTTTTCATAAAGAATAGTCATTTCTGCAAAGTTAAAGAAATATTCTTCGTTTACTTTTTCAAAATCAGCTTCACAAATGAAATTTTTTCCATAAAAAGGATTGGTATTACCAACAACTTCCCCATTTCCTTCTTGGAAAGTATTTTTTATTTCAACAGATATATGTGCTTTATTTTCTTGATAAACCACTTCAATATTTTCAATAGAAGGTGTTTGTGATAAGAAATTGTTTAAAAATTCTACGACATCAAAAACTTCTTTTGGTAAAACATTTAATAATTTTTGATAAGTTTTTAAAAGATCAAAGGCAAATACTTTTCCAAAAGCAGAAACATAAGATTGTTCTTGATTAATTTCAACTAAAATAAGTTCATTTTGATAATTTAAAATGGCTTTTAAAGTTACCGATTGAAGTAATTCTTCTACACTTAAAACTTTTTGATTAATTAAGTCTTCAATAATGGCTTCCTTCATACTAAATTGTAATTGAATATCCATCGTAGCGTCTCCTATTAAAGAAGCGTCAAGCGTAACTACTTTATTATTCGAAAATGCCGAACGAATAATATTTAAAGCTTGTACTTGATAATTGGTTTGTTTAACATACACTGCTTTAATGGTAATGTCTCCTGTTAATATGTCAAAACTTTTATCCCATTTTACGAATACATAATTATATTCATTATTTTCTTCTTGATAAGTAGGATTTTCTGGAGCAACAATTGTTGTTCCATATTCTGCAGTAACTTGTTTTAAAATAGAATCATCATAATTTAAAAACGTATAAGTATATTGGTTAAGCGTTTCGTTAAATATTGGATAGATATCTAAATTTTCGTGAATAGTTGAAAAATCGTCCACAGTCCATTTTTTAAAAGAATAAGAATATTGTGCTGTCGCATCTTTTGTTGGAGTATCAGTTGGAGGAGTAATAAAACTTCCTTCTTCCACTCTTTCTTCTTTCATCACATTTCCATTGGCATCATAGAAACGATAAGTATATGTTTTTACTTTTGTATATAACGCTTTGATTTGAATATCTTGAGTTAAAATGGAAAATTCTTGATTCCACCCTATAAAAGTATAGAAATAATCGTCATCTTCATAAGTTGGATTTTGTGGTGCAATAATTTCAGTTCCATAATCGGCGGTTGTTGTTTTAAGTACACTATCATCATAATTGAAGAAAGTATACGTATATTGATTAATTATTTCGGAATAGATTGGATAAATATCCATATCTTGATGAATACTAGAAAAATCATCGCATGTCCATTTTAAAAAAGTAAAACTATATTGATCAGTTTTCTTTTTTGTTGGTAATTCATCAGGTGGTATGATTGGATTGCCTTCTAATATGCGGTCTTGTTTAATAATCGTATTATAAGCATCATAAAAACGATACGTATAATAAATTTCTGGCTCTATAGTTGAACTAGAAGAACTACTTGAATCTGTAGAGTTTGAAATGGAGGTAGGTGAAGAAGTATAAATGGATTGAGAAGAATTTGAATTTAAATTCTTTGATGTTTCATTTAAATTGCGACTACATCCTCCTAAAATAAATGTGGCACTCAAAGCAAAAAAAATGAGTGTCTTTTTTGGTTTAATAAACATAAAAATCCCCCTTGAAAAACACTCACATTATAAAAATAAAATCGAATGATGTCAAGAAAAAGCAAAAACCTTTTGTTTTATATATAAAACAAAAAGTGTATAATTAATCTTCTACACTTTCGTCTTTAACCTCTTCATTTGTTTGGGTAGTAGATATGTTTTGAATATCTTTTTCTTTTAAAACAGCAAACTTTTCAAAAGCATTTTTTTCTTTTTTCAATGTAAAGTAACCAATAATTGCAAAAATAGTTGCACCAATTGTATCAAGCATTAAATCTTTCATAGTGTCTTTTAAAGCAGCTCGACCAACAAATGGTTCTAAAGTAACGGAGTTCATATATCTTTGCATATTAGAACCTGTGAATTGATCGGCAAAATATTCGACAACTTCCCATAAAACACCAATTGTCACAGCAAAACAAACGGCAAAAATGGCAACAAAGGCTGGAGATAATTGCACACCTTTTGCATTTTCATTTAAAACATTAATTATAGAAAAAGAAAGAATTGCTAAAGTGGCACCATTAAAAGTGTGTAAAATAGAATCCCAAATTTTAACTTTTACATAAAACTGACAAATTTCACCTAATACGAAATGACTAACACATACAACTAAATAAATGATTAATAATACATTTGAAAAACGTACTTTGGCTTTTTTCTCTAAAAAACGAGGTACCATAAGACATACTAAAAATAATAAAGATTGAATTGCATTAAATGCAAATCGACTTCGTTGGCTATCATCTTTCACTAAAAACATTCCTAAAACACTTAATATAAATGTTATCCCAACTAATATTCTCCCAATGTTATAAAAAAGATTTGTTCTTTTTTGTTGTTTAATCGACTTCATAAAAATCACTCCTACTTTAATTATACAAAAGTATAATTAAAAGTAAATAATTAAAAAATATGTTATACTATAAATGGTGAGAAAAATGGATACGAGAATTTTAGATTTTATTAGTGAACATTTACATTCAAAAGGATTCGATATAATCATGAAAATTTTTACGATTCTTGGAGAAGCAGGTATTTTTGGTATAAGTCTTGCTATTATATGCATTTGTTTGAAAAAATATCGTAAAGTTGGAATTCTAATATTAATTACGATGGTTTGTGGTTTTTTGATTGGAAATTTGCTTTTTAAAAATATCATTGCTCGCGCTAGACCTTGTGTTGTTTTTCCGAGTAAAACACATTTTATTTCTTGCCCTAAAGGATATTCAATGCCAAGCGGGCATACTTTGCATAGTTTTATTCCGGCATTTGTCTTATTATTTAATAAAAAAACAAAAATGGGGATAATTACTTTATTATGTGCTTGTTTAATTGCTTTTTCTAGAATGTATTTTTATGTGCATTATCCAAGTGATATATTATTTGGATTTATACTTGCGGGAGTTTTAGCTTTTAGTGTTTGTTTGATTGTCAATAAATGTCCAAAAATAAATCAATTATTTTCTTCAAATAATTAATAAATTTGTTTTCATCTTAATATATTGTTAGTAAAGTATTGAGGTGAAAATAATGAAAAAAACAGAAAGAAAAGATGTCATAAAGTTTATCTTTTTTATATTATTTTTTGTTTCCGTTATTGTGTGTAGTATAATTTTTGCTCCAAAGTTAAAAGTGTTTTCAGACTTTGGCTTAATAAGAGATAAAATAAAATCTTATAAAAGTTTAAGTTTTATTGCGTTTATCTTATTACAAATTATTCAAGTGGTAGTCTTTGTTTTGCCAGGAGATGCTGTAAATATGGTAGGTGGCTTTATATTTGGTATATATTTGGGTTCAGTTCTATCCATTGTTGGCGTTGTTTTAGGTAGCATTTTAGCATTTTTTATTGCTCGGTGGTTAGGATATGGCTTTGTTTCTAAATTTATCAAACCTCAGAAACTAGAAAAGATTACCCATTTATTAGATTCAAATGCGGGAACTTTATCTTTGTTTGTAATATGCAATTTACCTTTTGTTCCTAAAGACATTTTAATGTATTGTGCAGGACTAACACCGGTAAAACCTTCTAGAGTATTAACGATTTATTGTTTATCACGCATTCCTGGAATTATTATTTGGACATCTGTTGGAGCCCAAGTTTATAATCAAAATGTCTTAGGATTAATTATTACTTTTGCTGTTTTGGCGGTGTTTTTAGGAGTTATATTATTATTAAAAAATCATATACAAAAAAAGAAAAATCAAGCGGCTTAAAATTTTTTAAGCCGTTTTTTTAATATTATTAAAAAAACTCTAGCAAAAGAAAAAACCTTTGTTTATAATAGACTCGAAAGAGAACATTAGAAAGGAAATATTAAAATGAAAAAATTAAGAATTGGTGTAATTGGAAATGGAGGCATATCAAATTCGGTTCACTTGCCAGCGTATCGCAATATCAAAGATGCTGAAATTGTTGCAACGTGTGACTTGATTCCTCAAAGAATGGATGCAGCTGAAGAAATTATTGGTCATCCATTAAAAAAATATACAAATTATGAAGATTTAATTGCGGATAAAGATATTGATGCTATCGATATTTGCACCCCAAATTATCTTCACTCAATTATTGCTGTAAAAGCATTAAAAGCGAATAAACATGTTTTTTGTGAAAAACCAGACGCAGTTTCAGTTGAAGAAGTCTTAAAAATGCAAAAAGCAGCAGAAGAATCAAAGAAAGTATTAATGGTAATGAGAAACAATCGCCATTTATCGACATCAAAATTTTTGAAAAAATATATTGAAGAAGGAAAAATGGGAGAAATATATTGTGGTCGTTGTGGCTGGATTCGTAGAAGAGGCATCCCTGGAAGAGGGGGATGGTTTACAACGAAAGAAAAATCAGGCGGAGGACCACTTATTGATTTAGGGGTACATATGATTGACCTTGCTATTTATTTGATGGGAAATCCAAAACCAATCGCTGTATCTGGCTCAGTATTTAATAAATTTGCAAATGATGATGCAGAAAGTGATTCAGTTCACTCATCTTTTGGAGACGTTGTAGAAAATGGAACTTTTGATGTTGAAGATTTAGCAATGGGCTTTATTAAATTTGATAATGGAGCATGTTTGCAAATTGAATTTAGTTGGGCGTCAAATGTAAAAGAAGAAAAGAATTTTGTTGAACTAAGAGGTACAAAAGGTGGTTTAAGTTGGGAACCGAACCATTATACAATTTTTACGGAAGAAAATGGTCAATTGTTTGATTTAGAACCAAAAGGATCTTTAATTTCAAATGGTCATGCTGCTAACTTACAACACTTTGTAGATGTAGTTTTACACGATAAAAAGCCTGATTTTGTGCCACAACAAGGCGTTCATATGATAAAAATTTTAGAAGCTATTTATAAATCAGCAGAAATTGGCAAAGAGGTTTTATTATGAAAGTCGTGATTTACAACGAACATAATGCACATCATAAAGAAGGAAAAACGCTACTTGCTTATCCAAATGGAATTCATGGGGCTTTAAAAGATTTATTTGAAAGCCATCATCATGATGTTGAAGTGTACACGCTTGAAAATATCAATTCTATTAGCGATGAAACTTTAAAAAATACAGATGTTATGGTTTGGTGGGGGCATATGAATCATCAAGATGTAAAAGATGAAGTGGCTCAACGTATAGCAGACCAAGTTTTAAAAGGAATGGGATTTATTGCTCTTCATTCATCGCATTTAGCGAAACCATTTAAAAAATTAATGGGAACGGCTTGCAATTTAAAATGGCGAGAAATTGATGAAAAAGAACGAGTTTGGGTTGTGAATCCTACACATCCAATTGCAAAGGGGATAAATGAGTATTTTGAAATTCCACATGAAGAAATGTATGGGGAACCTTTTGGGATTCCTACTCCGGATGAATTAGTTTTTATTGGCTGGTTCCAAGGAGGAAATGTTTTTAGAAGTGGGTGTTGTTATCAAAGAGGTTATGGAAAAGTATTTTATTTTCAACCAGGACATGAAACAAATCCAACTTTTATGATTAAAGAAGTACAACAAGTGTTATTAAATGCACTCGATTGGGCAAAACCAACGAAACGTTTAGACGAAATTATTTGCCCTAACGTAGAATCTTTAGAAAAATTCTAGGAGGAAAAAAATGAAATTATCTGTATTTAGTCCTGCTTTAGCAGATCGCAGTTTAGAAGAAATGTTACAATTTTTAACTTCTCAAGGTGTTTATAGCGTTGAAATGGGATGTGGTGGATTCCCAGGTACAGCTCATTTAAACGCAAAAGAATTAATTAAAGATGAAAAGAAAGTTTTAGAAGTTAAAGCGTTATTCAAAAAATATAATTGTGAAATTGCCGCTTTATCAGTACATGGTAATCCTGTGCATCCAAACAAAGAAATTGCTCAATCTTTTCATGAAGATTTTGAAGCAGCATGTGTTTTAGCAAATATGTTAAATGTCGAAAGAATCATTACTTTTTCGGGATGTCCTGGAGATTGTAAGAGTAGCAAACACCCAAATTGGGTGACATGTCCTTGGCCAGAGGATTTTAGTGAAGTTTTACAATGGCAATGGAATAAAGTCTTGATTCCATATTGGAAAAAGGCTGTAAAATTTGCTAAATCTCAAAATGTAAAATATATTTGTTTAGAAATGCATCCAGGATTTTGTGTTTATAATCCAGAAACACTTTTAAAATTAAGAAACGCGGTAGACCCAATGATTGGCGCTAATTTTGATCCATCTCATTTGATTTGGCAAGGAATAGATATGGTAAGTGCGATTAAGTCTTTAAAAGGAGCTATTTATCATTTCCATGCCAAAGACACAGGTTTAGATGCTGAAAATGTCGCAAGAAATGGTGTTTTAGATACGAAACACTATGGCGATGAAATTCATCGTTCGTGGGTGTTTAGAACGGTTGGCTATGGAAGTGATGAAAAATTCTGGAAAGATATTTTCTCGGCTTTAAATTTAATTGGTTATAATCATGTGATTTCTATTGAGCATGAAGATTCAATAATGACACCTATGGAAGGTTTAACAAAGGCAATTAAATTTTTACAAAATACGATGATATTTGAATCAAAACCAGGAAGTATGTGGTGGGCATAAAAAATAAACTAGGAATTCCTAGTTTATTTTTTTGCTTTATAATCATAAATGGCTTTAAAGATAATTTCTGTTATATCTATATGCATTCTTTTAATAATTT
>CAJJXN010000040.1 GCA_905197115.1 uncultured Bacillota bacterium
GCTGCAGCAGCTCCAGCAGAAGCAGTTGAAGAAGGACCAAAAGAAGTTTCTGTATTCTTAGTAAGCGTTGGACAAGCTAAAATCCCAGTAATTAAAGCTGTTCAATCAATTACAGGAAAAGGCTTATTAGAAGCTAAAAAATTATGTGATGCTTTACCAGCACTTTTAAAAGAAAAAATTACTCCAGAACAAGCAGAAGCTATCAAAGCTCAACTTGTTGAACAAGGTGCTGAAGTTGAAGTTAAATAAGTTTAACTTTAACAATCTTTGTTTATAAACCTGCTTTTTGAGGGCAGGTTTTTCCCATTTTTTAAAGGAGTGAAAAGATGAGTCATTATTACGATTTTGATGCTTCTTTACAAAGTAAAAAAACACAAATTGATGCCTTTATCGGAGAGAAAAAATTAACTTTTCTTTCCGATATCGGAGTGTTTTCAAATAAAGAAATTGATTTTGGCTCTTATACCTTTATTAAAGAACTTTTAAAACAACCAAATGTGGAATCGATTTTAGATGTTGGTTGTGGTTATGGGGTTATTGGATTGACCTTGGCTTATTTTAAAAAATGTCATGAAATAGAGTTAATTGATATTAACCCAAGAGCTGTTGAATTAACTTTACAAAATAGTAAAAACCTTTCAATTAAAAATGCAACGATATATCAAAGTGATGGTTTTACATTCGTGAACAAAACTTTTGATAGAATTGTGATAAACCCACCCATTCGTGCTGGGAAAAAAGTCATTTATAAAATGTTTGAAGACGCTTTTAAGCATTTAAACCAAACGGGTGAGTTGTGGATTGTAATAAAAAAAGATTTAGGTGCACCAAGTGCACAAAAAAAATTGTTTGAAATTTTCCCTTATGTAGAATGTGTATTGAAGCACAAAGGATATTGGATTATAAAAGCAATAAAAGATTAGATTTTAAACTGAATTTATGTCAGTTAAAATACAGAAAATAAGGGGTGACACATAAGTGATTAAAACAACTTTTGAAAAGCAAAAGTACTCTAAAAATAGAGTAAATTACTCTAAAATCAGTGGTTCATTAGCCCTCCCAAATTTGATTGAAATTCAAACATCATCTTTCGATTGGTTCTTAAAAAAAGGAATTGGTGAAGTTTTCCAAGATGTTTTTCCGATTGCAAGTAGCAAAGGAGATTTAACTCTTGAATTTTTATCATGCCGTTTTGATGAACCAAAATTTAGCGAAGTGGATTGTAAAAATCGTGATATGACCTATTCACGACCACTTAGAGCTACCTTAAGATTGAATAATTCATCAACTGGAGAAATCAAAGAATCTGAAGTTTATATGGGAGATTTCCCAATGATGACAGATACAGGTACCTTTATTATTAATGGTGCAGAACGTGTAATTGTTTCTCAATTAGTTCGTTCTCCAGGTGCCTACTTTAAAAAGTTAGTTGATACTAAAAATGGTAAATTACTTTATGGTGCAGACTTAATTCCTGCTCGTGGTACATGGCTTGAATTTGAAAGTGATATTAAAGATCAAATCCAAGTACGTGTGGATCGTACTCGTAAAATGCCTGCAACCGTATTGTTAAGAGCAATCGGTCTTCCAACAAATGAAGACATTATTGATTTGTTTGGAGATAATCCATTGCTTGTGAATACATTTGAAAAAGATCATGCTTCTACGATTAGAGAAGCTCTTGTAGAGATTCACTCAAAACTAAGACCAGGTGAACCAGCTACAGAAGAAGGTCCAAAAACATTATTATTCCAAAGATTTTTCGATAAAAGACGTTATGATTTGGGTGTTGCTGGACGTTTTAAATTAAAAAGTAAATTAAGTGTTTATAATCGTATTTTAGATTGTTATTTAGCTGAAGATTTATTTGATGTTAATGGTGAATTGATTTATAAAAAAGGCACACATATGACAAAGGCTTGTGTGAAAAATATCATGAACATGAAACTATTTGAAAATGGTGCTCATGTTTATGAAGTAAAAGTAAATCAAGATTTTGGTCCATATAACAAAGTAAATATGGTTAAAGTATATCCAGATGAAACGAAATCAAAAGTCGTTCAAATTATGGGTACAGATTTAACACTTAAAAATAAACATATTACTGTACCTGATATTTACGCTACTTTCTCTTATTTATTGAATTTAGCAGATAATATTGGGGATGTCGACGATATTGACCATTTAGGAAATCGTCGAATTCGTGCAGTAGGCGAATTATTACAAAACCAATTTAGAATTGGTTTATCAAGAATGGAACGTAGTGTTCGTGAAAGAATGTCAATTACAGACACTGAATCCATGACGCCAACAAATTTAATAAATATTCGTCCTTTAACTGCAGCTATAAAAGAATTCTATTCTTCTTCTCAACTTTCACAATTTATGGATCAAACCAATCCAATTGCTGAATTGACTAATAAGCGTCGTTTATCTGCTTTAGGACCTGGTGGAATTTCACGTGATCGCGCTAGTTTTGAAGTACGTGATGTTCATTATTCACATTATGGAAGAATTTGTCCAATTGAAACACCTGAAGGTCCAAACATTGGGTTAATTAATAACTTAGCAAGTCATGCGAAAATCAATGAATATGGTTTTATTGAAACACCATTCCGTAAGGTAGTAAAAGAAAATGGCAAGTATTATGTAAAAGATGAATTATGTGATTATCTTTCCGCGGATGAAGAAAATGAATTTGTAATTGGTCAAGCAAATATTAAATTAAGCGAAGATGGCGAAATTTTAGAAGATAAAGTAATCGCTCGTTTCCGTGGTGAAGATATTATGGCTGATAAAGAACATGTAGATTATGTAGACGTATCACCAAAACAAATTATTTCTATTCCAACAGCATTGATTCCATTTATTGAAAACGATGATGCGAACCGTGCGATGATGGGAGCGAACATGCAACGTCAAGCAATTCCGCTTCTTCGTCCAAGTGCGCCAATTGTTGGAACAGGTATTGAATATATTAGTGCACATGACTCAGGTGTGGCAGTAGTTGCAAAAGAGCCAGGCATTGTAAGTTATGTGGATTCTAAAAAAATTGTAGTAGATGAAAAAGAAGGTCAACATACTTATACTTTATACAAATTTGCTCGTTCAAATGCTGGAACTTGCTTTAATCAAAATCCAATTGTAAAAGTAGGTCAAACTGTTGAAAAAGGTGAAATCTTAGCCGATGGTCCTTCTATGGATCAAGGCGAATTAGCTTTGGGTCAAAATGTTGTTGTTGCCTTCATGACATGGCATGGTTATAACTATGAAGATGCAGTTATCATGTCTCAACGTTTAGTTAAAGATGATGTGTATACTTCGATTCATATTGAAGATTATGATACAGAATGTCGTGAAACAAAATTAGGACCTGAAGAAATTACCCGTGATGTTCCTAATGTAAGTGAAGATGCAAAAGCACATCTTGATGAATTAGGAATCGTAATTCCTGGTTCAGAAGTTAAAGAAGGTGACATTTTAGTCGGTAAAATCACACCAAAAGGCCAAACTGAACCAACACCAGAAGAAAAATTATTAATGTCTATCTTTGGAGATCGTACAAAAGAAGGAAAAGATAATTCTTTACGTGTACCTCATGGTGGTGAAGGAATTGTTGTCGGTGTAAAAGTATTTAATCGTAAGAGCGGTGGAGTTGATTTAGCACCAGGTGTAAATCAAGTCGTTCGTGTTTATATTGCTCAAAAACGTAAAATATCTGAAGGGGATAAAATGGCTGGACGTCATGGTAACAAAGGGGTTATTTCCCGCATCATGCCAGAAGAAGATATGCCATTTTTACCAGATGGCACACCAGTAGATATTATGTTAAATCCACTTGGTGTTCCTAGCCGTATGAATATTGGTCAAGTACTTGAATTGCATTTAGGTATGGCTGCTAAAAAGTTAGGAATGAAAGTTGCTACTTCTTCATTTGATGGTATCTCAAACGAAGAGTTACTTGATTTAATGAATAAAGCAGGTATGTCAAAAGATGGAAAAACTGTTTTATACGATGGAAAAACAGGAGAAAAATATGATGAAAAAGTATCTGTTGGTGTAATGTATATGATTAAATTGTCACACATGGTTGACGATAAATTACATGCTCGTGCGACAGGACCTTATTCATTAGTTACACAACAACCACTTGGTGGTAAAGCACAATTTGGTGGCCAACGTTTCGGGGAAATGGAAGTTTGGGCCCTTGAAGCTTATGGAGCTGCTCACACTTTACAAGAAATATTAACGATTAAATCGGATGATGTTGTAGGTCGTGTAAAAGCTTATGAAGCCATCTTAAAAGGTAAAGAAATTCCAAACCCAGGTATTCCTGAATCATTTAGAGTACTTCAAAAAGAATTGCAATCATTAGCAATAGATGTCAATTTATTAGATGATGAAGGCAATATTATGGAAACAAAAGATATTATGAAAGAGGCTCAAAGTCGCGATAAATTTCCAACTTTAGAATCTATTCAAGAAGAATTAGATTCAATGGGCCCTGCTGTAACCATATCGGATTACAATGATGGAGGTGACTTTTAATGGCAATTGATATTAATAAACTTTCTGCTATTCAAATCGGTTTAGCATCTCCTGAAAAAATATTAGAATGGTCTTATGGTGAAGTGACAAAACCTGAAACAATTAACTATCGTTCTCAAAAACCTGAACTAGATGGTCTATTTTGTGAAAGAATTTTTGGACCTTCCAAAGATTATGAATGTCATTGTGGAAAATACAAGAAAATTCGTTTTCAAGGAATTAAATGTGAAAAATGTGGTGTAGAAGTAACAACCAAAGCTGTTCGTCGTGAAAGAATGGGTCATATAGAATTAGCCAGTCCAGTAGCTCATATTTGGTATCTACGTGGTACACCTAGTCGAATTGCTTTAATCTTAGATATTTCTGCAAAACAATTAGAAGATGTTGTATACTTCGTTTCCCGTATTGTTACAAATCCAGGTAATACAAACTTATTATACAAAGGTGAAGTTTTAGGTGAAAAAGAAGCACGTATTAAATTTGTAGCGGTTGTCAAAGAAATTATCAATAAATTTGCTGAAGATGATGCAGAATATATTCGTGGTAGTGATATCATTAATCGTCTTGAAAATTCAAAAGAATTTGATTTCTATACTTATGCTTCTTTTATTAGCCAACATACAGGTGCTGAATTTGGTATGGGTGCGGAAGCAATCAAAACTTTACTTGAACAAGTTGACTTAGATAAAATTTTAGAAGAAATTAAAAATGAACTAAAAGAAACACAAAGTCAAAAGTTAAAACGTCAAAAATTATTAAAAAGATTAGATGTAGTTGAATCTTTTAGAAAATCAAACAATCGACCTGAGTGGATGATTCTTACGGTCGTTCCAGTTATTCCACCAGATTTGCGTCCAATGTTGCAACTTGATGGTGGTCGCTTCGCAACCAGTGATTTAAATGATTTATATCGTCGTGTAATTACACGTAATATTCGTTTAAAAAGATTAAAAGAAATTAATGCTCCTGGCGTAATCTTAATTAATGAAAAACGTATGCTTCAAGAAGCTGTGGATGCTTTAATTGATAATGGTCGTAGAAGTAAACCAGTTTTAGGCGCTGGTGGAAGAGCTTTAAAATCTTTATCAAATACATTAAAAGGTAAACAAGGTCGTTTCCGTCAAAACTTATTAGGAAAACGTGTTGACTATTCTGGACGTAGCGTTATTGTTGTTGGACCAGATTTAAAAATGTATCAATGTGGTATTCCTCGTGAAATGGCTGTACAATTATTTAAACCTTTCATTGCTGCAAAAATGATTGCAGATGGTGAAGTAACGAGTCATAAACAAGCAGAAAGACTCATTGATCGTCAAGATGAAAAAGTTTGGGATGCTTTAGATAAAATCGTAAAAGATCATCCAGTATTATTAAACCGTGCTCCTACGCTTCACCGTCTAGGTATTCAAGCTTTTGAAGTAAAATTAGTAGATGGTAGAGCCATTCGTTTACATCCATTAGTATGTCCTGCATTTAATGCTGACTTTGATGGTGACCAAATGGCTGTTCACGTACCATTATCAAAAAATGCTATTAAAGAAGCACGTGAATTAATGATTGGTTCTAAAAACATTCTAGGTCCAAAAGATGGTAAACCAATTGTAACTCCAGGTCATGACATGGTGTTAGGTAATTACTATATTACACTTGAATGGAGTAAGCAAGATTTCTATGATCGTGCTGCTAAATATCGTGCAGAAGGCGATGAAATTAATGCTGAAAAGTATGAATTATACGGAGATTGTGAAGGTAAAGTGTTTGCAAATCCTGATGAAGCAATGATGGCTTACCAAACTCAAAATATCCATTTACAAACTCGTATTGCTATTGTTGCAGGTTCTTTAGATAAAAATTCATTTACAGAAGAACAAAAGAATCAATATTTAATTACAACTGTCGGTAAGATTATCTTTAATAGTATTTATCCAAAAACTTTAGCTTATTTAAACAATCCAAAAGATGGTTTTGAAAAAACACCTGAAAAATATTTCGTTCCACGTGGTGGAAATGTTCGTGAAATTATTGCGGGCAGAGAATTAAATCCTCCATTCAAAAAGGGCGATTTAGGAAAAATTATTGATTTCGTATTTAAACATTATGGAACCGAAGAAACATCTATTATGCTTGATAAAATGAAAGATCAAGGATTTAAATATGCGACAGTTTCTGGAGTTACTGTATCGATTGATGATATTAAAGTAGCTGAAGGTAAATATGATATTATTCATGATGGAGATAGACAAGTAGAACAAATTGTTAAATTCTATAATAAAGGTCTATTAACCGATGATGAAAGACATAATAAAGTAGTTAAAGTTTGGGAAAAAGTAAAAAGCGATGTTGAATCTTCTCTTTCTAAACAACTTAAAAAAGAAAATCGAAATCCTTTCTTTATGATGTCTGACTCAGGTGCCAGAGGAAATGCCTCGAACTTTACTCAATTAGCTGGTATGCGTGGTTTGATGTCTAAACCATATAAGGCAAATTCTCGTGATGCACATAAAGATATTATTAAGAAATTAGCTCAAACAGGCGGAAAATTAACTTCTGCTGAAATTTCTCAATTAAACCAAATGTCAATTTCAACAGAACGTGCTATTGAACTTCCAATTAAGTCTTCATTCCGTGAAGGATTGACCGTGTCTGAATTCTTTATTTCAACTCACGGTGCAAGAAAAACAATGTCAGATACGGCTTTAAAAACAGCTGAATCTGGTTATTTAACAAGACGTTTAGTCGATGTTGCACATGATGTAATTATTCGTGAAGACGATTGTCATACAGATGTAGGTTTTGAAGTGGAAGAAATTAAAGATACGAAAAATGATTCGATTGTCGTACCATTTAAAGATCGTTTAGTTGGACGTTATCCACTTTCAAATATTTATCATCCTGAAACAAAAGAATTGATTGTAGATAAAGATAGCATTATTACAGCGGAAATTGCAGATAAAATTATGGCTGCTGGCTATACAAAAATTAAAATTCGTTCTTTATTTGGTTGTAAGACACATAATGGAGTATGTAAAAAATGTTATGGCCTAAATTTAGCAACAGGTAAAGAAGTTGAAATTGGTGAAGCAATTGGTACAATGGCGGCTCAATCCATTGGGGAACCAGGTACTCAATTAACCATGCGTACATTCCATACCGGTGGGGTTACAGGTAGTTCCGATATTACACAAGGTCTTCCTCGTGTTCAAGAATTATTTGAAACTAGACCTCCACGTGGTGAAGCAATTATTTCTAAAACAGCCGGAAAAGTCGAAAGTATTGAACTAAAAGACTTTAAAGATGGTGAAAGAATGGTTGTTACGATTAAAAATGATTTAGACACTGAAGAATATGCGATTCCATTTGGTGCACGTATTCGTGTAAAAGTGGGAGAAGATATTAAAAATGGTCAAAAAATTACAGATGGACCAATTAATCCAAAACAATTACTTGAAGTAGCTGATAGCGTTGAAGTTCAAAAATATATTTTAAAAGAAGTTCAAAAAGTATATCGTTTAACAGGTATTCCTATTGGTGACAAGCATATTGAAGTAATGATTCGTCAAATGCTTAAAAAATTAATCGTTTTAGATGGTGGAGATACCGATTTACTTCCTGGTAGTAAAGTGGATGTAAATGAGTTCACTAGAGTGAATCAAAATGCTTTAATTAACCATGGTCGACCAGCTGTAGCTAAACAAATCATTTTAAGTATTACGAAGGCTTCATTAGAAACTGAATCTTTCTTATCTGCAGCTTCATTCCAAGAAACAACTCGTGTGTTAACGGATGCTGCTGTTAAAGGAAAAGTAGACCACTTAAATGGCTTAAAAGAAAATGTCATTGTAGGTAAGTTAATTCCATGTGTTTGTACATCTAAAGAAGAAAAAGTGGAAGCACATGATTCGACTATAAAAGAGTTAGAAGAAACAATTATATAGTAAAAAAATACAAAAAAAGCAGTGGGTAACGATGCAAGTTACTACTGCTTTTTAATTTTTTTATAAAAAATGAAAGCGTTACCATTTTTTCCCTTGTAATCTAGTTTGGTTTGTATTATAATCAAAATGGATATAAAATCCATATAATTTATAGAAAGGGGAAAAGAATGATGAATTCTAAAAAGTTGTTAAAAACACTTTTATGGAGTTTAGCAGGCTTCACAATGGTATTGACTGGTTGTACGACAACTGGAAAAGACTCAAGTAGTAGTAATAAAACATCTACTAGTAATAGTGCTTCTAATAGTCAAAGTACAAGTACAAGTAGTAGTGGAAATACATCTACTTCTACACCTGGTCCAATTGATCCAGAAACAGACACATTTGAAGTTGCTTTCAACTATGATGCTAGAACAGATTACATGTCAATTTGGACAGATCGCTATGTAAATAGTACTATTGCTCCATTAAGTGAAAACGTATCTGGTTATGCGGATGGTAGAAGAACAACGAAGTTAGATAATACTTATCGTTGGAATTTTGCAGTAGACGCAAATGGATACATCGTTTACGCATGTTGGAATACTTTAGGAGGATATGGCTCTCCAAGTGACGGCTTCTATTTTAGATCTGGTGCTTGGGATGTTACTTCTAATATCGGATCTGACAATTTCCCAGTGTTTGGAATTGCTGATGATTTCCAATCTTGGGGAGTAGATTCTGGTGCTAGTGGTAGACATACTCATTTTGACTATGTTATTCCAGAAGGTGGATTTATTATCACAGGTCGTGGAGAAGATGCAAATTATACTAAATTTTATAATTTAATTGCAGGTACTAACTACACTACTGATGAAATTACCTCAAAACAAAGTGCGCAAGCACCTAACGAATGGTTAGAAAATATGGAAAAAGGTCTATTTGATGATTACTATGTATTTATCAATGAAGACAAAGAATTAGAAGTTATGTTAAGAGAAGATGCTCCAGAACCTTCTCCAGCATATCAATGTGAATATGAAGAAGAACCAACAATTAAATTTGATGCAATTGCTGATGTTCTTACTCATGAAAATGATACAGATGCAAATGTTCATGGTGTTATTGTAAGCCGTTATGGAGATGGCGTATTAGTAATTGCTGATGAAACAGGTGCTGTATTAGTAAAAGACCCTACTTTTGAATTTGTTCCATTAAGAGAAGAAAATACTTATAAAATTGGACAAACAATAAGTGTTAAGGGTAAATTTAGCAAAGTAGGTGGACAAAACACAATTACACCTACAGAAGCTCCAGCTATTTTAAGCAAATATTGGGCAATCACTGCTCCTGCAACAGTTAATGTTTCATCACAAAACTATGCTGAAACATGGAATGTTGAAAATCAAAATAAAGTAGTTAAAGCATTAACAATTATGTTTGAAACTACAATTGATGATGTTACAACATTTAAAGATGAAGCAGGAAATATTTATAAAGTTAGAGGCACTATTCTTCCTGGTGGAATTGAAGTTGGTGCAAAATTTGACATTAAAGGTGTTCTTCAAGTAGAAAACAATGAAGTTGTTTTACGTGTTGATTCAATCAATGATGTTGTTGGCTATGCAAAAGTTACATTAGAAGGTGGCGTATTTGAAAATACAGAAGATTCTGTTAAAGATTTCGCAGTAGGTTCAAAAGTTGTTGCTATCGCTGTTGTTCCAGAAGGACAACGCTTCATTAATTGGACATGTGTAGAAGACCCTGATAGTGTTGTAACAAGTGAAAAACTTGAAATTACAGTTGTTGTTGATGTTACATGGAGAGCAACTTTCTCAAGTAATGCTACACTTGAAGTAATTGGTGGTACGATTAAAGACCATACTGAAACATCTGTAGAATTAACAATTGGTACTGAAGTTACAATTATTGCAAATGAACCTGAAGAAGGTATGGTATTTGCAGGTTGGTATGATGCAACAGATAATTTAGTTTCTGCTGATAGAGAATATACATTCCAATTAACTAATAATACAATTTTAGTTTCAAGATATGAATCAGAAATTCCTCCAGCTCCATCTATTGAAGGCTCTATCGCTTTTGATAAGATTAATGAAGATATGAGTGGGGAAGGATTTGGACTTTACACTGATTTTGAAATTGATGGAAAATTACCTCATAAGAGTCCATATGATGCAAATGTATACATTGCAAACAATGTTTACAATCCAACAGCAACAAATTGTTGGGCATCTGCTTTAGTTGTAGACAAAGATGGAAAAATATTAACATTCAGTTATAAATATCATGAAGGCTATGGTGGAGGATACCCTGGACCTAATAGCCCAGTTGCTGCTTTGACTCATTATCCTGAATTATTAGGAAAAGATAACCCTGCATTTAGTGTTTCTCCTGATTTTGAACCTTGGCCAGCAGAAACAAGAAATAACTGGAGATTTGCTGTTCCAGAAGGTGGATTTGTTGTTGCTGTTTCTGGAAAGGCACAAACTGTTGATTTATTAGTTAAGATTTTAAATGATACTTCAATTGAAGAAAAAACGAATACTAAGGAAAAATGGGAAGCTTTTAATAACTCTGTATTAAGATCAGAATATTCTTTACCTGAAAATGTTCGCTTATACTTATCATTTGATAATAAGTTAGTTATTGAACATGAAGAAGGTACAATTGTAAAACCAAGTAATATTAACCCTAAAAATCCTACTGATGGTTTAACAATTTATTCTGATAACTATGTAAATGGTACAATTGCTCCAGCAAGTGCTAATATTTATGGTAATGCTGAAGGAAGAAGAACATACTTATTAGATGGAAGAGATGGCAAACAAAACTATGTAATTGGTGTAAATGAACAAGGTAAAATTGTTTATGCATCTTGGGGATTAGGTCATGGTTATGGTAGCCCTAGTGATGGATTCTATTCACGTGTTGGTGAAGAAAGACAAAATAACCCAATGTTCTCTTGTGCTGATGATTTCCTTCCTTGGGGCGCTGATAATGGTGCAAGTGGTGGATATAAGAAATATGAATTCGTTGTTCCTACTAACGGATTTGTAATTATTGCAACCGCTGAAGAAGGTAAAACAAATGCAGCAGGACAAGGTATTGTTACTGATGCAGGTATGATTCAAATTATCAATTTATTAACAGGAAATACATTCGAGAATGAATTACCAACAGGTAATGCTCTTTTTGAAACTGGTACAGCAAAAGGATCTCTTGATCACTTTACTGTTAAACTTACTAAAATGGGAAAAATCAGCATTGTTGATGATAATGCTGGTGTAGAACCTACCCCAGAAGAAAACGTAGTTCCTAAAAAAGATCAATACACAGTTTTCACTGAAAATTCTGAAAAAGCAATTCCTTCATATTTAGATGAAACAAGAACTGCTGTTGTTACAACTGCTGGATCTACAGATATTTGTGAACAAACATATTCTGATTTATTTATTTCAGTAGATAGCGAAGGAAGAATTGCATGGATGACAATGGTTCCAGCATGGGGAAATGGTACTCCATTTGCTGCTTCTTATTATAGAAATGGTTACTATGGATATGCTCCTTTC
>CAJJXN010000041.1 GCA_905197115.1 uncultured Bacillota bacterium
GAAAATGAATGCGGCGGGGGGCATGTCGGAAAGCCGTCCTTCCTTAAGCTCGCGATAGATATGCACAATGCTCAGTGCGTTCATAAGCTGCCGTTTGTATTCATGCATGCGCTTCACCTGAATATCAAAAACGAACTCCGGAGGAATTTCAACACCCTCCTTTTTAAGAATGATATCGGAGAGTTTGCGCTTGGCCTCGCGTTTGACGGCAATGAAACCCCGAATCAGCTCATCGTCGATCAGGGGTTCAAGCTTTTTAAGCTCGTACAGGTCGGTCATAAAGCCGTAGCCGATGCGGCTCCCGATAAGTGTGGAAAGTGCGGGATTGCAAAGCCCGAGGAAGCGGCGCTGGGTCACGCCGTTTGTTTTGTTTTGGAAGCGTTCGGGATAAACATCGTACCAATCCTTAAGCACTTCGGTGCGCAGCAATCCGGAATGGATCTGCGCAACGCCGTTGACGTATGAGGAAACAAAGGTTGCAAGCCTTGCCATATGAATCCGTCCGTCGGCAACGATGTACATTGAGTTTATCTTTTCCTGCGGCAGTCCGCGGGACGTCAGTTCGCGGTGCAGTGCATCGTTAATGCGGAAGATGATATCGAGAATATTCGGAATAACGCTGCGGAAGAGCTCACAATCCCATGTTTCGAGAGCCTCGCTCATGAGCGTGTGGTTTGTGTAGCTGAATGTCCGCCGCGCAATGTCCAGTGCATCGTCAAAACTTTTGCCCTCGTTCATAAGCAGACGGACAAGCTCCGGAATGCTGACCGTCGGATGCGTGTCATTAAGCTGTATTGCGTTCATCTCCGCAAAATTATCAACCGTGCCGAAACAACGCCTATGATTGTTGCTGAAGACACCGATGCTTTAGAAGATACACGTCTAAAATATCGTTATTTAGATTTGCGTCGTCCTTCTTTACAAAAAGCGCTTCGTTTACGTTATGAAGTAACCAAATCCATTAGAGCTTATTTTGATGCTCATCAATTCATGGAAATTGAAACCCCAATTATTGCGAAAACAACACCTGAAGGTGCACGTGATTATTTAATTCCAAGTCGCGTAAATAAAGGAAAATTTTACGCTTTACCACAATCGCCACAAATTTTCAAACAATTATTAATGATTGCTGGATTTGAACGTTATTTCCAAATTGCTCGTTGTTTTAGAGACGAAGATTTACGCGCAGATAGACAAATGGAATTTACACAAGTTGACTTCGAAGTTAGTTTCTTTAGTCAAGAAGAATTTTATTCATTAGTAGAAGGTCTTTTTGTAAAAGTATTAAAGGATGTTAAAAATATCGACATTCAAGTTCCATTTCAACGTTTAACTTGGCATGAAGCGATGAATATGTATGGTAGTGATAAACCAGATTTACGCTATGATTTACCACTTGTAGATATTAGTGAAATTTTAAAAGATAGTGAAATCGCTTTTTTACAAAATGAGACAACGAAAGCGATAAAAGTAGAAAATAGTGCAAATATTTTTACAAGAAAAGAAATAGACACATTAACTGAAACGGTTAAGAAATATAAAGCTAAAGGCCTATGTTTTGTTAAATATACAAATCAACAAATGGAAGGGACTAGTGCCAAATTATTGACTGAAAAGCAAAAGCAAGAACTTATTAAGCAATTAGACTTAAAAGAAAACGATGTTGTATTCTTTGTGAATGACACTTGGTTGACAGCAGTAACAGCAATGGGTGCTTTACGAATTGCGATTGCTAAAAAACTTCAAATTATTCCTGAAAATGTCTATAAATTTTTATGGATTATGGATTTTCCAATGTATGAATATGCAGAAGATGGTTCTTTAAATGCTATGCATCATCCATTTACTTCTTATAAAAAAGAAGATGAAAAATATTTAGAAACGGATCCATTAAAGGTAAGAGCCAATGCGTATGATGTTGTATTAAATGGCTATGAACTTGGTAGTGGTAGTGTTCGTATTTTTGATCAAGATCAACAACAAAAAGTATTTGAAAAATTAGGTTTAAGTGATGAAGATATTCATGTTAAATTTGGATTTTTTGTAGATGCACTAAAATATGGTACTCCTCCACATTGTGGAATGGGACTTGGTCTTGACCGTATTGTTATGATTTTAAATAATTCACAATCTTTACGTGATGTTATTGCTTTTCCTAAAAATGCATCTGCAGTTTGTCCAATGAGCGAAGCTCCATCTATTGTGGATGATAAGCAATTAGATGAACTTGGATTAAAAATAAAATAAATAAAGAGGGGATTTACATGATTTTAATTAAAGAAGTACAAAACAAAAAAGATTTAAAGAAATTTATCCAATTTCCGAATGATCTCTATAAAGATTGTCCTTATTTTACGCCTTGCTTATATATGGATGAAATGAATTGCTTGGATGTGAAAAAAAATCCAGCATCTCAATATTGCGATTTTAAATTATTCTTGGCTTATAAAGATGACGAACTTGTAGGACGCATATGTGGAATTATTAATCACCATGCGAATAAAAAATACAATCAAAAACGTGTTCGTTTTAATCGAATTGATATGATTGATGATATTGAAGTTACGAAAGCACTAATCAATGCTGTAGAAACATGGGGTAAAGAAAATGATTTAGAAGAAATAAATGGTCCATTAGGCTATAGTGATCAAGACAAAGAAGGATTATTAATAAAAGGTTTTGATCAATTAAATATGTTTATTACAATTTATTCTTATCCTTATTATATGGAACATTTAAAGCAATTAGGGTTTATGGAAGATGCATATTGGAATGAATATAAGATTTTTATTCCAAAACAAGTCGATCCTCGTATTACTCGTATTGCGCGTCATGTTGAAAAAAAATATGATTTACACATGGTTCATTTAAAAAGTAAAAAAGAAATTAAAAATTATGTCATGAAAGCACTTTATTTAGTAAATGAATGCTATAAAGATTTGTATGGATATGTTCAAATTGATGATGAACAAATTCGCCATTTAGCCGCACAATATGTACCTTTAATTAATTTAGATTATTTACAATTAGTTGAAACCAAAGATAAAAAAGTGGTAGGTTTTGGCTTAATGATTCCATCCCCTGCTTTAGCTGTTAAAAAAACCAATGGTCGTTTATTCCCATTTGGATTTATTCCATTCTTTAAAGCTTTAAAACGTTCAAAAGTTTTAGAAATGTTACTCGTTGCTGTTGATCCAGAATATCAAAACAAAGGTGTAAATGCTTTAATCATGGAAGAAGCGATTAATAATGCGATTAAAAATCACATTGAATATGCTGAAACGGGTCCTGAACTTGAAAATAATATTAATGTTCAAAGTTTATGGAAATTATTTGAAAGTGAAAATCATAAGAAAAGATGTTGTTTCTTAAAGAAAATTCAATGATGAATGAAAGCCAAGACATAATCTTGGCTTTTTAAGAATATAAAATAGTTTTTATTTAATTTTATTTAAAAAAAAGGTATAATAAAAATAGGTGATTGCAAAATGATAGATCCAAAATTACTAAATCGTATTAACGAATTGGCCAAAAAAGAAAATTTAACGGAGCAAGAAAAAATGGAACAAGCTTTGCTTAGAAAAGAATATATTCGTCAATTTAAAATGGGTTTTAAACAACAACTAGAAAGTATTAAAGTGGTGGATCCAAATGGAAAAGATGTAACACCTAAAAAAATTAAAGAAAAGAGGGAAAACAATGAATAAAGATATATTATGTGTAAATACGTTAAGAAGCTTAGCAATGGATGTCATTGACAAAGCAAACTCAGGACATCCAGGAATGGCACTTGGAAGTGCTCCTATATTACATACTTTATTTACAAGACATATTGTAAGTACAGCCATTGATTCAAAATGGATAAAAAGAGATCGTTTTGTATTATCTTCGGGACATGTATCTTCTTTACTTTATTGTATTCTTCATTTATGTGGTTATAATGTTTTAATGGATGATTTAAAACAATTTAGACAATTAAATTCAAAAACTCCAGGCCATCCTGAATCCCATTTAACCGATGGTGTAGATGTTTCAACGGGACCTTTAGGACAAGGCCTTGCTTCTGCGGTTGGTCTTGCAATGGCAGAAAGACATTTAGTGAAAACATATTCAAATATTGATGTACTTGATCATTATACATATGTATTATGTGGCGATGGAGACTTAGAAGAAGGTGTTGCCATTGAAGCGATGTCTTTAGCTGGTCTTTATAAATTAAATAAATTAATAGTTTGTTATGATAGTAATGATGTAACTTTAGATGGACCTCTCGCACAATCAAATGTTGAAAATGCAAAAATGAAAGCTGAGTCGATGAATTGGAATGTCATTGAAGTCAAGGATGGAAATGATGTAGAAGCAATTGATGCAGCAATTTGCCAAGCAAAAGCACAAAATGAGAAACCAACTTTAATCATTTGTAAAACCATTATTGGTTATGGTAGTGAAAAACAAGGTACTTGTGCGGTTCATGGTGCGCCATTGAAAAAAGAAGCAACAGCCAAATTAAAAGAGTTTTTGCAAGTTCCTCAAGATGCCTTTTATATTCCTGAGGAAGTAAAAGAATTTTATAAAAGTACTTATGTGGCTCGAGGAATTCAAGCTTACATGGATTATAATAATAAAGTGAAATCATTATCTGAAAAGCAACAACAACAATTACAAATGTTGCTAGATAATAAAATACCTGCCAATATTTTTGAACAAGCGCCAACCTACGCTTCAGGATACGCAAATTCAAGTCGAAACGTTTCAAAAGAATTACTTAATTATTATTGTGATCATTCAAGTTTATTATTTGGAGGATCAGCTGATGTAGCTAAATCGGTTATGACTTCATTGAATCATCATTCTACATTTAATGCAGATGATTATGCTGGACGAAATATCAATTTTGGTATTAGAGAGTTTGCGATGGCATGTATTTGTAATGGTTTAGCTAGTCATGGAGGAATTAAACCATATTGTGGAAGTTTTATGGTTTTTGTCGACTATTTTAAAGCTGCCATTCGTATGGCTGCGTTAATGGAACTTCCTGTTACTTATCTATTATCACATGATAGTATTGCGGTTGGTGAAGATGGACCAACGCATCAACCAATTGAACAATTAGTTGCTTTACGTTCCATTCCAAATGTCAATACAATTCGTGTGGCAGATGCCAACGAAACAGCTGGAGCTTATCAAATTGCATTACAATCAACACATACTCCAACTGCGATTATTTTATCTCGTCAAAATCTCTTAACCCTTCCAAATTCAAGTGCGAAAAAGGTAGCTTATGGTGCTTATATTATTGCTAAAGAAGAAGAAAAGTTAGATGCCATTTTAATTGCAACAGGAAGTGAAGTTGAATTAGCATATAAAGCAAAATTAGCATTAAAGAGTTATGGAATTGATGTACGTGTTGTTTCCATGCCTTCCATGTATTTATTTGAAAAGCAAAGTCAAAATTATAAAGATGAAATTTTGCCACCAAGTTGTAATAAACGTTTATCAATTGAAATGGCGAGTGAATTTGGATGGCATAAATATGCTACAAACACAATGTCTATTAATGAGTTTGGAAGAAGCGGTAAGGCAGAAGATGTCATTTCCTATTTTAACTTTACAATCGATCATGTCGTTGAAGAAGTAAAAAAGATGTTATAAAGAATTAATTTGACAAATTAAGACACCTCAAATTTTTATAATAAAAATAGGAGGTGTTTTTTAATGAAAAAAATACTATTTTATCAATTAAATGAATCTTTTAAAAACACATTAGAAAATGAAGAAAGAATGATTGAAAATCTAATGAATAATCAAAACACATATGCTTGCAAAAAACAATTAAGATATTTACTTAAGAAACAAGATGTACAACAAATTATTCAAAAAATTTCCAATCAATGTGAAGAATTATCGAATTTAACCATTCAAGAAAACGTGATTCATTTCATGATGGGAAAAGACATCTTTGAACAAATTATTGTATATGATTATTACCTTACTTATGAATATGATAATGAATATAAAATTTTATATAAAAAGATTCAAAAAGTATTATGTGATTATAAAGAAATCAATGAATCACAAATGGCAGTCGTTATATAAAAATAAATAAAAAAAGCACTTATAAATTATAAGTGCTTATAAAATCCGTTAAATTTTTGTGAAAGTTAAAGTTGCCTTATTAGAAGTGATAGAATCAATTGAAATGTTATAGCCAATAGCTGTTCCATCATTTAGATTTGTACGATTATTAAAGAATGATTGGAATCGAGTTGGAGTAAATTGATTTCCTTGAACAAATAAGGTGTCATTGTTAGCTGCTGCCCCATTTTTAAATGAGTTTATTTGCGTAGCTTCCAATAAATGAACTAAAAAGTTACTAGATACAGATCGGGATGGCGTATTTGAATGGGCAATTGAAACACTTTCTCCTCTTGAAGATGTTGTAAGTGAATCAGTATAGTTTTTAAAATATCCATAAGCATCATATACAGCAAGACGAGAATCAATATGATATATTTTAATTCCAGGTTGGCTAAAGTGTTTTACACCACCTGTATATGTCACAACTGAATCTTGATAGTTTAATCCAGTAGGGGTTACAAATTCGATTAAAAGATATTCATCCATTGGCGTTTTGTTCCAAGTTTTTTCATCTCGAAGTAAAATACAATCGCCAGATGATTCAAATGGATTGATTGAAATCGTAGTAGATCCTGTTACTACTTTTGGCATTGTCCAACCAAGTAACATTTTGGAATAAGCACAATGGTCACCAATATTATAGTCCATCATATCGATTTTGCCAGCCGCCCCATAATTACTATCATCATCGTAATTATAATAATCGTCTAATCCCAATACATGTCCTGTTTCATGAATAAAGGTATGTGCATCTGGAACTAACACACCATTTTTAGTGTATTTTCCTTCATAGAGAAAACTAACGCTTGCCCAAGCATAAGTATAAGGTTTTAAAGCACGAGAAGTATTTTCAAAATCCCAATAAGTATAAGCCCACCAAGTATCACTACCTGTTCGACTATAAGGGCGATCATATACTAACCAAACAGCATCTACTAAACCATCATTATCTTGATCATAGTAACTTAAATCACCATAATTATTTTCATACCACTTTGAAGCTTCACGCAAAACGTAAAAAGAAGGGTCTGCATAAAGAGTAGAAGATAAACTATTTACAGCTGTAGAAGTACGATTTAAATGGAACCAATCTGTAACGCGACCTTGAAGTTTTAATTTTCCATAACTTGATTTGTAATAATAACTACTCACAGATTCCCAACCTGTATAAGATGGATCTCCAAAAAAAGCTTTTTCGATGTCATCTAAAGCTTTATCACATCCACCATCTAACTTATTACATGCTGATACGCTTTTGTCATCTGCAAATTTAACAGGTATTACTAAAACTCTTTGATACCCAACTGTTGCAGGATCATCAAAATCTTCGCCATCTCTTACTTCCCGAAAATCAAATGCAAATTGTTCAGGGGTGTAAAAGTTTTCTCCATTTTTTAAAGAATCACTTTCTTTAAAAGTAACACTATCAAATTTAAATGTAAATTCACTTTCTGTTGCATGATTATCCGAAATAATCATTGGCTCTTTGCGATAATTATGTACATCTCCACTATTAGATTGTGAAGAATCACTAGAAGGATTGCTAGAAATCGAGTCATTAGAAACGTTTGAAGAACTCTTTTTATGTGTTGAACAACTAGATAAAGTTATAGTAGCCACGAAAGCTGCTAATAACGAAATAAAAACATGCTTTTTCAAAATATCACCTCTTAAGCCATTATATTATATACTAAAAAAATAGGATTCGCAAATAAATTGGTAATCATTTGAAAATTGCTAGAATATAAATTTATGTTTGTCTTGTTAAAATAATAAAATTATAGTAAAATAAATAAAGAAAAAAGGAGGCCAGATTATGATTTTTATGAATGTATTAGGAGCATCCATTTTATGGGGAGCTATTGGATTAGTTGCAGGTGGTATCGCTGGTTTTTTTATTGCAAGAAGTGTTTTTAAACGGAGTTTAAAGAAGAATCCTCCGATTAATGAAAAAATGATTCGAGTTATGTTTCAACAAATGGGTAGAAAACCAAGTGAAGCTCAAGTTCGTCAAGTGATGAACGCAATGAATCAACAACGATAAATTTTTACAAAATAAAAGTAGAAGATAAGACTTCTACTTTTTTGTTTCTTTGTTTTTGGCAAATGAAAACTTTTTTTCTTCACCCTTCACTAATTTTATAATATTTGGTTTATGACGGAAAATTAATAAAATAGCTATTACAAATAAAGTAATGGAATAATAAAGTCCTTGGGATTGAGGATAAAAGTAAAATCCATGATATGCAAAAGGTATAAAAGAAATTAAGGAAGTAACAAGTGCCATAACAATAGATGATAAAGAAACAATTTGTTTAATCAAGAAAGTGATAAAGAAAAGAGTAAAGCCAATTAAAGAAAGAATGTAATTAGAACCAAGAACAAATCCACAAATAACGCTTACTGCTTTGCCTCCTTTAAAATGTGCAAAGAGTGGGTAACAATGCCCAATACAAGTAAAGAAACCTGCCATTAAAAAAAGCATTGCTAGCCAAAATTCATTATCAAATAAAAATAGATACTTTCCAACAACAAGCATAATATTGGAAGATAAAGCAGCTTTTAAAGCATCCAATAATAAAACAAAAGCACCCGGTTTGGCTCCTAAAGTTCGCGCTACATTTGTCGCACCTAAATTTCCAGAGCCTTGTTTACGAACATCAGTTTGATAAAACATTTTTCCAATGATTAAAGCGTTTGGAATGGAACCGATTAAATATCCAAAAATAGCTGAAATAATTAATGCAAGTACAAGAAGATACATAATTTCACCTTTTCTTATTTATTAATTTCTTTTAATATAATATAATAAAAAATGATTAATTTCAATCACGATTCTTGATAAATTGACAATTTATGCGTTATAATAGATTAGTTAGGAGTGGTGAACGTGGCTGAAGAGAAAAAAAACACTCATTACAACGAGGATGATATTCAGATTCTTGAAGGATTAGAAGCCGTTAGAAAAAGACCTGGAATGTATATTGGTTCCATTGATTCAAGAGGTTTACATCATTTACTTTGGGAAATTGTAGATAACGCCGTAGATGAAGCATTAGCAGGATATGGCAAAGAAATTATTGTAAAATTGTTTAAAGATAATTCTGTATCCGTAAGTGATAATGGTCGAGGTGTTCCAGTAGGAATGCATAAATCAGGACAACCCACACCAGTTGTTGTCTATACCGTTTTGCATGCGGGTGGCAAATTTTCAGAAGATGGTGGCTATAAAACATCAAGTGGTTTACATGGTGTTGGGGCTTCTGTTGTGAATGCTTTGTCAGAATGGATGAATGTAACCATTAATAAAGATGGTAAGCAATACGAAATTAATTTTAAACAAGGTGGAAAAGTCGTTTCTAAATTAAAAGAATTAGGTCCAGCGACAAAAAGAAGTGGTACCACTGTGTGGTTTAAACCAGATTCAAAGATTTTTACGTCTACTTCTTATTCCCACGCTCAAATATGTGAAAGATTGCGTGAAACAGCTTTTTTAATGCCAGGAATTCGTTTTACTTTTGAAAATGAAATCATTGGTAAAAAAGAGTCTTTTTGTTATGAAAATGGGGTTATGGAATTTGTTAAATTCATCTGTGAAGGAAAGACATCGCTTCATGCTCCGGTATCTATTCAAGGAGAAGCAGAAGGCATTAAAGTAGATATGGCTTTTTTGTATTGTGATAATTATGAAGATGATGACCGAAATGTATTATCATTTGTAAATAATATTCGTACAAAAGATGGAGGAACACATGAAGTTGGATTACGTTCTGCCTTTACAAAAGCTTTTAATGATTATGCTCGAAATAATAATTTGTTAAAAAATAAAGATAAAAATTTAGATGGTCGTGATGTACGTGAAGGTGTCAATATTGTTTTGTCAGTTAAAATTGTAGAAAGTATTTTACAATTTGAAAGTCAAACAAAAAGTAAATTAGGAACACCTATTGCTCGTTCTGTTGTTGAAAATATTGTGTATGAAAAATTATCTTATTATTTAGAAGAAAACAAAGAAATTGCCACTCAATTAGTTGGAAAAGCAGTAAAAGCACAACAAGTTAGAGAAGCTACAAGAAAAGCAAGAGAAGAAGCACGTAGTGGTAAAAAGGCAAAAACAGAAAGAATTATTAGTGATAAATTATCACCAGCTCAAAGTAAAGATACGAAATTAAATGAACTTTATTTAGTAGAAGGAGATTCAGCTGGTGGCAGTGCCAAACAAGGAAGAAATTCGAAATATCAAGCGATTTTACCTTTAAGAGGTAAAGTCATTAATTCGGAAAAACAAAATGTCTCAGCCTTGATGAAAAATGAAGAAATCAACACAATTATTTATACGATTGGTGCAGGGGTAGGTCAAGATTTTGATGTAAAGGATTCTAATTATGGAAAAATTATTATCATGACCGATGCCGATACAGATGGTGCCCATATTCAAGTGCTTTTACTCACTTTCTTTTTCCGTTATATGCGTCCATTAATTGAAAATGGGATGGTGTATGTTGCTTTACCTCCTTTATATAAAGTGTCGAAAAAGACAAGTAAAGGTGAAGTATTCCGTTATGCATGGAATGATATTGACCTTGCTCAAGCCAAAAAAGAAATTGGAGAAAATGCTTATATTCAACGTTATAAAGGGTTGGGTGAAATGAATGCAGATCAACTATGGGAGACGACAATGAATCCTCAAACACGAACCTTACTACGTGTAGATATTGATGATTTTACGATTGCAGATCGTCGTTTATCGATTCTTATGGGAGATAAACCAGAACCTAGAAGAGAATGGATTGAGGAAAATGTTCATTTTACTTTAGAAGATGCCTTTGTAAAGGAGCGTGAATAAAGATGGCTAGTAAAAAAATGAAAATTGATGATGAATTTGTTACAAATACAGATTCTGCCATGATAAATGGACAATTTGAAGATATTATTAGTGATCGTTTTGGAGCTTATTCAAAATATATTATTCAAGATCGCGCTTTACCAGATATTCGAGATGGCTTAAAACCGGTACAAAGAAGAATCCTTTTTGGAATGAAAGAATTAGGCATTGTAGCCAATACACCTTATAAAAAATCTGCTCGTATTGTAGGCGATGTTATGGGAAAATATCATCCTCATGGAGATAGTTCAATTTATGATGCAATGGTTCGAATGAGTCAATGGTGGAAAAGTAATGAAGTGCTTATTGATATGCATGGTAATAATGGCTCCATTGATAATGACCCTGCAGCAGCCATGCGTTATACAGAAACGCGTCTTTCTTCTGTAGCAATGGAATTACTAAAAGATATTGATGAGGATACAGTAGAATTTACTTTTAATTTTGATGATACATTAAAAGAACCCGACCTGCTGCCCGGCCGCTTTCCGAATCTGCTGGTAAATGGCTCCTCAGGCATAGCCGTAGGTCTGGCGACTAATATACCGCCCCACAATATGGGCGAAGCCATAGACGCGGCCATAATGTATATGGATGATCCTGAGGTATCCCTGGACGAGCTGATGAAGGTAATGCCCTGTCCGGATTTTCCGACAGGGGGTTATATACTGGAATCCGACGAAATACGGAATGCTTACGAAACGGGCAGGGGAAAGATAACCGTCCGCGCCAAGGCCGAAATAGAGGAGCAGAAGAACGGCAAGAAGCTCATTGTCGTCACAGAGATGCCATATCAGGTGAACAAGGCAAAGGCGCTTGAGGATATATTGCACATAAGCGAGGAAAAAAAGGCGCTGTTTGCCGGCATAGGCGAGATACGGGACGAGTCCGACCGCATGGGCATGCGGGCGGTGATAGAGGTAAAGAAGGATGCTGACGCGGAAAAAATACTGCAATACCTCTATAAATACTCCGACCTTCAGGTAACCTTCGGCGTTAACATGGTGGCCATAGCCGACGG
>CAJJXN010000042.1 GCA_905197115.1 uncultured Bacillota bacterium
TGAACCTTATTGTCCAAAATGTGGAAGAGTATATCCATATGGATTAAACCATTGCATATATTGTGAGAAAAAGAGTAAAAGTTTTAAATTATTATGGAGCTTTACTAAAAATTATCGTTGGCTTATTTTACTTGATTATCTCATCTTATTTGTGTTTGTTGTAATCGGAGCTATTAATCCTTTAATTTTTGAAAAGTTAGTAAATGAATATTTAAGACCGAAAAATCCTTATTTTAATGGGTTTATACTTTTAATTTTACTCATTGGTGCAGTTTATGTTGTAAATACAATTTTTAAAATGATTGAAGGATATATTAATCCTATCACAGCGTTTGGAATAGGAAAGAATATCAAAATAAAAATTTATGATAAAATTCAAAAATTATCGATAGGATCGGCAAGTAAAAAGACAACCGGTAGTTTAATCAATCGTGTAAATAGTGACCCTCAAGAAATTCAAATGTTTTTAGCATGGGGACTTCCCAACTTCTTATTTACAATTGTAACCTTTGTTGTTATTTTGATATTAATGTTTATAATGGATTATAAATTAGCTTTTTTGGTCATTATCCCGTTGCCTTTTTTATACTTTTTTAAGAAACTAGCGGAAAGATTTATATGGCCAAAATATGATGTAAGATGGAAAAATCTTTCTAAAGCAAATAATACACTTCACGATATTTTAAATGGAGTAAAAGTTGTAAAGACTTATTCTCAAGAAGAAAAGGAAATTTCTCATTTTAAAAAAGCGAGCAATCGTTTAAGAAATAGTAACTATCAAGCAGAAAAAGCGTGGGTAACTATTATGCCATTTATCTTCTTTTTAATTGGTAGTGGGGAAATTTTATTAATCTTTGTTTTAGGAAATCGCCTAATTGCTGATCCAAATAATTATGGAGTCATGACCAAATGGATGAGTTATGCGGGAATGCTTTATGGTTCTGTTAGTAATTTAACAGAATTTAGTGGAATGTTTTTTGATTTCAAAGTTCGTTTTGGTAAAATTGCCGAAATTTTAGAAGAAGACATTACTTATGATAAAGGAACATTAAAAAAAGAAATAGAAGGCAATGTGGAGTTTAAAAATGTTCGATTTGGATATTTAAGTTACACTCCAGTTTTAAAAAATATTAGTGTTTCTATTAAAAAAGGACAAATGATTGGCTTGGTAGGTTATTCTGGAAGCGGAAAAACGACATTTGTAAATTTGTTGATGAAACTCTATTCACCAGATAGTGGAAATATTTATATCGATGGTATTGATATTGAAGAATATGATGCTTTTGAATTTAGAAAGCAATTAGGAGTTGTTATTCAAGAAACCTTTTTGTTTAGTGGAACGATTTTAGATAATATCCGTTATGGAAATCCAAAGGCGACTAATGAAGAAATCATAGAAGCTGCAAAAATCGCGAGAGCACATGATTTTATCGTAAAAAAACCATTTGGATATGATACCAAATTAGGAAATAAAGGTTCAGGATTGTCAGGTGGAGAAAAGCAAAGAATTGCAATTGCAAGAGCTATTTTAAATAAACCAAATATTTTTATTTTAGATGAAGCAACTTCCTCTTTAGATACAATTACAGAAAAGGAAATTCAAGAAGCTTTAGATGAAATCATTAAAGGTAAAACTACTTTCGTCATTGCCCATCGTTTAGCTACTTTAAAAAATGCGGATTATCTTATTGTTTTAAATAAAGGAGAAATGGTGGAATTTGGAACGCATAAAGAACTATTAGAAAAGAAAGGATACTATTATGAGTTAGTGAATGCACAAAAACTAACTTATAAAAAACAATCATGATAAAAATTACATATATTGTCGATGAAATGATGGATTTATATTCTTTTTTGAAACAAAAATATTTTACAGAAGAAATGATTTTACGTTTACTTTTTTTAAAAAAAATATATGTCAATCAAAAAGTGGTTAAAGACAATCAAATGGTACTTGTAAAGGATAGAGTGGAATTTGATTTAGAAAATGAAAAATGTGAAATTCCCTCTTTTAATGCGCCTATAAATATCGTATATGAAGATGATTATTTGCTTATTGTAAATAAACCAGCGAATCTTGACACTTTAAGAAGTAAAAGACATAGTGAAGATAATTTAAGTACAAGAATTATTCATTATTATCAAAAAAACAAGATTTTATCGACAATTCACTTTGTGAATCGCCTTGACTATATGACGCAAGGATTAATTTTAATTGCAAAGCATGGATTGATTCATCAAATGTTCAAGCATGTTGAAATAATAAAAAAATATCAATTAAGAGTTCATGGAAAAATGCTTGTAAATCAAAAAGAGGAAGTCAAAGTTTATATAAAAAAATCAAATGATGGAATAAAAAGAATAATATCTAATGATGGAAAGGAAGCCATTACACGTTATCAAGTTTTAAAAAGTGAACAAGATTATACTTATCTGCAAGCTCAATTAGTAACCGGTAGAACCCATCAATTACGAGTAACATTTTCAAATATGGGTCATCCAATTGTAGGAGATACATTATATGGCTCATTTGAAAAAACGATATTAAATTTGTGCAGTAGTTATTTGGAATTTGAGCATCCCATAACAAAAAAAAGAATGAAGTTTGAAATTCATCCTAATTTCTAAATCTTTTTTTATAAAAAATAAAACTAATTATATACATACTGATTACAAGTAAGAAAGCAATTCCTAAAAAAGTAAATAATGTAGTTATTTCTTTAGAAGTTGAAACAAATTGAGCTTTTGCAATTAAATATAAATGGATGCAAAATAATCCTAAAAGAAAAAGCGGTAAAATCAAAATTTCTAGCCATTTTTCAAGTAAATAGGTATGCAATTTTACTTTTTTACTATTTCTTTTTAGTTTGGCATAAAAATCAATAAATAATAAGTCTTCTTTACAATAAATGGCATCACGACTATTCATTTTTAAAGTTAAAGAGAAAAGTTCATTTTCGACTTTCTTCTTAATAAAACGAAATACTTGATTATCGTAATCAACTTTACGAATGGAAGGTTCAATGGCTTTTACTTTATCTAAAGAATCGTAAATAATATTGTCATTGATACTGACTTTCATAGAAGAAGTAAAATCATTATATAAAACATGAATATGATAGTCGGCTTTTTTGGTGCTGACATCCCACGTTTTACTTTTAAATTTTGATTTTTTAAAAACAATATCATTTTCTGATAATATAAATTTATCTTTTTTGAAAAATAGAAAATGTTTGGTGTTTACGATTAATTGATAATGATAATTTAAATATTCGAATTCAAAGGTTTCTTTTGTTTTCCTTTTTTTTAATTTAGTTGTAAAAATTTTAGTTTTATTATAAAAAACATCGATAGATTGATTGAAATAGTCGTGTTCAATGGTAATATAATCATGATTTTCTTTATAAAATACTAGATAGTTATATACCATATAATCACTCCTTTTTTCATATTTTAACATAAAATGTTAAATATTACCAATTATCGTAAGAATTTTTTAAGATTACATGTATATATTATCATTTTATAGTGCTATAATAAGATAGAATATTATGGAATGAGGAGGTAGTAATATGAGTCCACAAACTATAATTTATATTTTATATGGAGTTTTTGGCTTTTTAATTTTATGTGCAACATTAACAGGAATTCGTCGTGGATTTCGTAAATCTTTATATTGGTTTGTAATTTATATTTTATTTTTTGTTTTATTTTTTACAACCATGAATGCGTTTAGTCATTTTATTTACGACACTTTTTTAGCGGAAAGATTACCAGAGTATCTTGTTAAATATGTAGGCTTATCACAAGAAGTAGCGAATGAAGCAGAAATCTTAAATCAATGTTCAATTATTTGTAAAATTGCGATTAAATTAGCTTATTTTATCGTTTTATGGTTACTTTATTATTTTGTGATGTGGATTTTATGGCTTTGTGTATTTAAAAAGCTTATTTTAAAATCAAGAAAGTATCGAAAAGAAGAAAAAGAAATTAAAAATCAAATTAAGAAATGTAAAAAAGAATCAACTTCAAAAATTGCAAAAGAAGCAGAATTAGAAGAATTGATGAAAAAGCAAAAATCACTTCGTCCGAAAAAAAGAAGATTGCTTGGTGGCATGGTAGGTCTTGTACGTGGTGTGATCAGTTCATTTTTAATTCTTTGTATTATTAATGGAGTTGTTGCAATTCTACCAGAAGTTGAAAAGAGTGAAAATGTTTCGGCTAGTAATGAAGAAAATCTCATGCAAGCCAATTTATATGATTATTTGATTGAAAAAGCGCCTCAATTAGAAACCGTTTTGGAATATGTAGACGCTTATAAGAATTCGACTTTAAATAAAGTCACCAAGATTAAAATTAATGGCGTTACAATTGATTTAATTTATACGGATGCTTTTTTAAGTGGCAGTTATCAAACGGCTTCAGGAAAAAAAGTACAACTTAATTTAATGCAAGAAATTCAAACTTTTGGAGTTTTAGCCAATAAAGTTTATAATTTAACAAATGGTTTTGATATGAAATCATTGAATTTTTATTCTTTAAGTTTAAGACAACAAGATCAAGTAGCAGATATCTTATCAATCCTTGGTAAAGACTCTTTTTTAATGGGGGCTGTTCCTGCAGTAATTGCTTATGGGCTCATTGATGAAAAGATTTCAAAAGATTTGACGAAATTAGGCATTGATAAATCTTCTTTCCATGATGTAGATTGGGGAAAAGATGTTTTAACTATTTCCAAAACAATAAAAGATGTTTATAAATTAAGCGAGACGAATGATTTAAGAAAAATTGATTACATGAATCTCAATTTAGAAGTAGTAGATTCAATATTTAATTCCTTAACTTCTCTTACAATCATTCAACCTTTATTTACAATTGGTGTAAACCAAGTCATGAAATTGAATTCAATTCAAGAAATTATTCAAGATGCACAACTCAATTTTAGTGATATTGTTTGGTCAGATGAACTTGTAAACATTAATCAAATTTTACATGACTTTGAAAAAATAGGTGTAGAAGCGATTGTTAATGAAAATAAAGGAGAAGATGGCAAGGTGAATGTTTTACAAGCCGTCACTTCTTTAAAAAAAGATGGGCATGAAGCTGCTAGCAAATTAATTGATACTTTATTTCATTCCTTATTTGTCGAAAAAGTATTGCCAATTGCTTTAGATTATTTAATTGACCGAAATATTAAAGATGAAGCATTAAAAGAAATGATTAATTTAGATGTGATTGGTCAAGATGGTTGGGAAAATGAATTATCAACCGTTTTACAATTAGTAAAAGAAATTTCTAAAGAAGGCGAAGCCCCTTTAAGTAAGATTGACTTTTCAGTCATAAAAAATATTTCCGTAGATACTTTATTAAAATCAAAATTATTAGAACATGCTGCGATTGTTTTACTTGTAAATTCAGCAAATAATGAAGGGATTTTAAAAGATTCTATTTCACAATATATTGATTTACCTCTTGAATTAAAGCAATTAGGTGAGTTAACAGGTATAAATCATCCAAAATGGAAAGATCGTTTAGATGCAAGTAATCAAAGAATTGATGGAGAATTAAGAAAAGCTTTGACGGCTTTAAAAACACTTTTGTCAGCTATAAAAAATATTAAAGATCCCGTTGAATCTGTTCCTGCAGTAATTGATTGTTTAGATGATACTTTAATTGAATCAGATATTATTTATTATTCATTAAATAAGGCTCTTCCACAATTAGTAGAAACAAATATTATGGCAATTCCTAAGTCAAGTTATGTAGAAAATATGCTTTCTAAAAATGAAATTAAAAAGTTATTTTCTTCATTAAAACAATTCCCAATTGAGAATTTAATTGCGATTAAAGAAGAACAATTAGAAGATGGCACAATCCAATCAAAACATGTATTTGTAAATAATACAGATGCAATTATGCATACTGTAATGTCAATGAATGAAAAGAATGTAGAAACATTTGTACAATCAAATATTTTACAAGCAACGATTTCTTATTATTTAAATGAATATGCGGGTGAATATATTGTTTTACCTGAAGATAGTTATGACAATGAAATGATTCTACAAAAAGAAAATAATGAAAAGTTAATTAAGATGGTTCACAAGGAAGACTTAACGAAATTAATTGTTGCTTTTTCAAAACTAAAAGATGAAAATGGCAATGCGATTGATATTACTTCTCTTAGTGAAAAACCGGAACAGGTTTTAAATTATTTATCCAATACTACTGCAAAAGAAATCTTTATGAATGGTAATGGTTATTCTCGCATTTTACATGCAACAGTATCTAAATATTTAATGGATTTAGATAAGGAAGGAACCATTGTTATTCCAAATAAAGCTTATCAAGATACCATTTATGTCAAAGGTCAAGAATTAGTAAGTTTAATTAAAGCCGTGAAAGATTTAGAAATTGAAGATTTCAATGCGATAAATGAAAATCCTATGGTTGTTTTAGATAAAGTAGATTCAACTATGGCAGAAAATCTTTTCTTAGAACGTAATAGTGAAACATATTCAAGTATTTTACATGCAACCGTATCTAAGTATTTAATTGAGCCTACGCAAACAACGGACATTGTTATTCCTCCGTCAGTTATCTTAGATGGAGATAAAAAGATGATTAAAGGAGAAGAAATTGTTCAATTAATTAATGTAGCAAAGAAATTAAATATTGAAGACTTTGAAAATGTGGATTTAGAAAGTATATCAGTGGATACAATATATTTACATCGTGAAGAAATCGCAAATAGTTATATTTTGCGTGCCTCTACTACTCAATATTTACAAAATTCCAATATTGTAGAAGTTCCATATTCGGTTTATGACATGAGTAATAGCAAGGATCATAAAGGTGAAAATACTTCTTATTATATTACTGAAAATGAATTAAAATATTTAATTGCTTCTTTAAAAGAATTAAACTTCCAATATTTAAGTGAATTAAATACATTTAATACAGCTAGTGTGAGTTTAAATGTTATTCAAACCAAAAAAGATGTTTTTAAAGAATCTTTAATCTTTAGAAAAATGTTTACAATTGAAACAAAGAATGCTTTAGGAAACATCACACTTCCTTCAGATGCAATTACGGAAGAAGAAATAATTACAAAAGAAGAATTTGTTGCAATATTAAATGGATTAAATACTTTAGGAATTCTTGATTTACAACAAAATATTAATATGGATCAAATCACTTTGAACCAATTAAAAGTGAATGAATATGAAATCTTAAATTCAATCATTATTTGGAATACAATTTCTGATGAAATTAATGGCTTATCATCATCAATTGTTATTCCTAATGAAGTATATGAAAAAGAAGAAGCCATTTCAAATCGTATCAGCAAAGTTCAAATTAAGGCTTTATTTGAGGGATTATCTCACTTAGGTATCAATGACATTTCGTCTCTTAATTTTGATTTTGAAAATAATGAAATGCTTACTATTTCAAATTTAAAAAATAATTTAGATCGTTTAATCGAATCAAAAATTATTCATGCAAACATGTCTAAACAATTAAAAGATTTGAATAATGAAAATGTGATTATTCCCAATACGATTTATGAAACAAGTAATCAAGTTTATGTTACGAAAAAAGAATTATTAGCTGTATTTGATAGTTTAACCGTTTTAAACATTCAAAAAGTAAATGCAACAGAATTTGATAAATTAGCGAGTTTAAAAGTAATGGATTTACATACAAATATCAATATTTTATTAGCATCAGATATTTTCCATGCAACAATTTCTGATAAACTTTTAAATCAACCAGAAGGAATTGTCATTCCAAAACAAGTGATTGTTGAAGATTCACGTCTTATTCAAAAACAAGAATTAAAGAATGTCATTCAATCTTTATACTTATTAAATGTAAATGATACTAATAATATTGATGCAGAACAATTAATACAATATACTTTAACTTCTATAGAAAAGACACAATTAAATATGATTTTTGAATCGCTTATTATTGAAAAAACGGCTTCTAAAAATGTAAAAGATAGTTTACAAACGCCAAATTCAGTCTTTACTTTACCACAAAATCAAATTATTTGGAATCAAGATAAAACCGAATCAGTTCTTGTTGATTATGTGGTTAATGATATTGAAAAAGAAGAATTAATAACAATGATTCAATCTAGTAAACTGCTTGGCTTTACAAGTATGAATATAAGTGAATTTACACTTGAAAACTTCTTGGAAACTGATTTATCTTCTCAAGATTTAAGTTTGATTTTATCTTCAAAGATTAATGGTTATAATATTGGAATGCAAATTCAAGAAGAAAATAAAGAAAATGGTATTTTTAATCAATTACTTGTAATACCAAATGATTGTGTATGGTTCCACCAAGTATCTATTTTAGATGAAGTAGTTGAAGGTGATTTATTCCCATTTGTATCTTCTATTAAGAAAATTTATGATGACGAAGAATTAAATCCTTTATTTAAACAAATTGTAGAGTCAAAAAATACAAATATAACGATTAATCAACATAGTGATGAAGTTTATTATAGATTAGCTGATTATTCTACAAATGGCAGAATTTTATTGGCTTCATTACCAAATATGATGCAAGAGTTCTTAAATAACTATCAAGGAAGTTTAATAAACAAAGATAAGATTGTTATTCCAGCAAATAAAGATCAAACTTATTGGAGAGGCAATGATATTGTTGATGGTGAATTCTATAAGTTCTTAATTGCTATGAACCGAGTTGTAAATTATGAAACTTATAATGATGTTTCAACGTTAGAAAATAGTATTTGGGATATTCGTCAATCGAGTATACTTCAACCTATATTTGACGAAGATGTGTTGTTTAATGATATCGTAGTCAATCAATTAAATGCTTATCGTCAATTGAAAGGATTAGAAAAGTTAACGACTAAAGAAAATGTGAATACAAATGAAGAGTATAAGAATTATATTCATGAGTTTGCAGATACAATTATTTCAATGAAAAATATTGTTGCTTAAAAGTAGGTGAAAGTTACCATTAAGTTGGTAACTTTTTTTTGAATTTTTGGGCAAAAACTGAACCACCCCTAAATTTACTAATATTATATAGTAGGTTAAGTGGTGATAGGATGAAAAATGAAATTTCTTTTAAAAATGTCAATAAATCCTTTTATTCATTAAAAGGAGAAACAAATGTTTTAAAAAACATCAATTTTACAATAAATGAAGGTGAAATTGTTGCTATTGTAGGTCCTTCTGGGTGTGGAAAAAGTACATTGTTAAATTTAATCAGTGGCTTGATTCAGCCAGATAGTGGCAATATCAATATAAATGGTAAAGTTGGTTATATGTTTCAAAAAGATAATCTTTTTGAGTGGAGAAATGTTTATAAAAATATTACTTTAGGTCCTGAAATTGCAAAACAAAAAATTAATTCAGAGCAAATTGATTCGTTTTTACAAAAATATGGACTACTTGATTTTAAAAATCATTACCCAAAAGAATTATCGGGTGGAATGAGACAAAGAGTAGCTCTTTTAAGAACATTGATTTTAAATCCAGATATTTTATTGTTAGATGAGCCTTTTTCATCCCTTGACTATCAAACCAAAATAACCGTTCAAGATGACATATATCGAATCATCAAGGATAGTAAAAAAACGACGATTCTTGTTACGCATGATATAACCGAAGCAATCGCGATGGCAGATAGAGTTATTGTATTGACTAAACGACCATCTACAATTAAGGGAATATATGAGATTGAATTAGATTTAAAACAAGAAAAAACTCCGTTTTTAGCGCGAAATAGTGCAAAATTTAAAGATTATTTTAATTTGATTTGGGAGGCTTTGGATATTCATGAAGAAAGATAAAAATCTAACTCCTCAAGAAAATTATGTAAAAAAGTACAAAAGAAATAAGCGTAAAATTTTACTATTACAGCTTACTACTGTTGTTTTGTTTTTTGGCGCTTGGGAGTTATTTACGAGTGTAGGTATTTTAGATGAGTTTTTAATTTCAAAACCATCAGCAATTGTACGTTTGTTAGGACAATATATTCAAAGTAAAGAAATCTTTATGCATATTGGTGTTTCTTTGCTAGAAACGTTGCTCGGTTTAGTAATTGGAACAATTCTTGGAATTTTCTTAGCTATTTTATTATGGTTTAGTAAAACTTTGACCAAAATACTAGATCCATTCCTAGTTGTTTTAAATGCTTTACCAAAAACAGCTTTGGCGCCTATATTAATCATTTGGGCAGGAACGGGTATAAAAGGAATTGTTGTCGTTTCAATCTCATTGTCTATTATTATGACAATCATTAGTGCACATAACTTTTTTGCTCATGTGGACGAAGATAAAATTAAAATGTTAAAAAGTTTTAATGCTTCTAAATGGCAAATATTTACGAAATTAGTTTTACCTGCGAATGTAATGAATTTAATTAGCATTGTAAAAATAAATATTGGTATGGCATGGGTTGGCGTGATTGTTGGTGAGTTTTTAGTTTCTCGCTTTGGTATTGGTTATTTAGTAGTTTATGGTGGTCAAGTATTTAAACTTGATTTAGTAATGATGGGTGTTTTTGTATTAGCTATTTTAGCATACTTAATGTATCTAATTGTTACGTTATTTGAAAAATATTATCGAAAGAAACGATAAGAAAGGAAAAATATGAAAAGTAAAAAATTGATTTTATTCTTATTATTTTTATTTTCTCCATTTGTGATGACATCATGTGGTAAATCAGAAAATAAAATAACGGTAGCAGAAGTTACGCATAGTATCTTTTATGCTCCACTATATGTAGCTCAACATAATGGATTCTTCAAAGATGAAGGGCTAACAGTTAATACAATTACAACTCCAGGAGCAGATAAAACAATGGCCGCATTGTTATCAAAAGAAGCTCAAATTGGTTTAATGGGACCAGAATCCTCTGTATATGTATATAACAATGGTCAAAAAAATTATGCAATTAACTTTGCACAATTAACACAAAAAGATGGAAGTTTCTTAATTTCAAGAGAAAAATATGAAAACTTTACATTTGATGATTTAAAAGGACATACGATTATTGGAGGTCGTAAAGGTGGAATGCCTGAAATGATTCTAGAGTATGTTTTAAAAACAAAGGGATATGAAGTAGGAAGAGATGACCCTAGTAAAGAAATTCATGTTCGTACTGATATCGCATTTGATGTAATGGGTGGAGCGTTTTCTTCTGGTGAAGGAGACTTTGTAACTTTATTTGAGCCTGCCGCTACACAAATGGAAAAATTAAATTTAGGTTATATTGTTGCTTCTTTAGGTGAAGAATCAGGAGAAATTCCTTATACTTGTTTCTCTGCTTTAAAAAATTATCATCAAAAGAATGAAAAACAATTACAAAAGTTTACGAATGCTATTTACAAAGCTTTAGTTTGGGTAAATGAAAATGATGCTCAAACCGTAGCTAAAGCTATTCAAAAGAGTTTTACTTCTAGTGATTTAGAAGAACTAACAACAGTTGTTGCTCGTTACAAGTCAATTCAAGCATGGCCAACCAATTTAACTTTAACAGAAGAAAGTTTTAACAAACTTCAAGAAATCGTTGAATTAGCTGGAGAATTGACAAAAAGAGCTCCTTATGAAAAATTAGTTACGAGTAAATATTCAACAAAAGCAATGGAAGTTAAATAAAAAAGGAGCAAATGCTCCTTTTTTTATCTAAAACTTTTAATCAATCTTAGTTTTTAAAATTAAATGATTAAAAAAACGAATGTGATGAGTAATGGTTCTTTCACAATTTCCCGATAGAAAAGCAATTTCTAAAAGAGTATATTTTTTGTTATCAAGATAAATAAAATTCTTTGCTTAATGAAACGTTATGATAATAATCATATATTTGTAAAAAATGATAGATAAAATTTAAAATCTCAAAATT
>CAJJXN010000043.1 GCA_905197115.1 uncultured Bacillota bacterium
TTATAATAATCAAAAACATGATCAATTCACGACCACTTGGATGACACATCTTAATCCACAAAATAGTCACAAAGCCGTAGGGATGGATATGGTCGAATTTATATGTAATACAACAGATGGTAAGCAAGTAAAAATCGATAATTATCATGCAGATGGAAGTGGAGAAGCTGCAAATACAGCCAATTGGATGATTGAATACCAAGATAATCTAACTTTTGTTAATCGTGGAAATAAGTCACGTAAAATTGTATTAAAATTAAAAGATAATGGAACACTTGCTATTTTAATACGCGATAAAGAAGGTAATGTTTTACAAAACTTTTATAGTGTAGGATTAGCCAAAGATTATAAAGATTTTATTTTTGAGATTGCACCACAAAGCAGTCTACAACTAGTTTTAGACTATTTATTAGTTGCTTGCTCTTATGGAAATGTTACTCATGAAATAACATTAATTTAAAGAACTGATTTCAGTTCTTTTTATTATAGATAATTTTTAATATTTCATATTAAAAAAGAATTTACTAAAAAAATATATATGCTATAATAAAATCAAATTTAGAAATAAGGAGAACAAAAATGAAAGTTATAGCAGTGATTGGATGTGGAAGAATTGCAAATGCAGCTCATCTACCCGCATTATCTAAATTAGATAATGTAAGAATTAAATATGCTTGTGATTTAATTGAAGAAAAAGCATTGGAAACACAAAAAAAATTTCCAAAAATTGAAAATGTCATTACTGATTATCATATCGCACTTAATGACAAAGAAGTTGAAGCCGTATGGGTATTAACACCAAATTATGCTCATTACACAGTAACAATGGATTCATTAAAAGCTGGTAAACACGTTTTATGTGAAAAACCAATTACCATTAATTATGAATTATCTTGTGAAATGGCGAAAGAAGCTGAAAAACAAGGCAAAATGTTAAACATAGGTGTATGTAATCGTTATCACAAATCTGTTGAATTACTTGCAGAAATGTTAAAAGAAGGCAAATTTGGAAACTTATATCATATTTATTGTTCTTTTAGAAGTTTCCGTTCAATTCCAGGACTTGGTGGAGCTTTTACAACAAAAGAACAATCTGGCGGTGGCGTTTTAATTGACTGGGGTGTTCATTTCTTTGATTTAATTTTATATATCCTAGGTGGAGCAAAATTACAAACAGTTACTTGTAATGCTTATAATGAAATGGCGAAAGATATGAAAAGTTATAAATACAACGCCATGTGGGCAGAAGATACTTCTGACAAAGAAAATGGTACTAATGATGTAGATGACTTTATCACAGGTTATATTCGCACAGACAAGGCAAGCATATCATTCAATGGCGCTTGGGCACAAAACATCGACAAAAGCGAAATGTTTATCGACTTTTTAGGCGATAAAGGTGGAGCTCGATTAAATTATGGTGGACAATTTACTTTCTGGGATGGATCTACTTTAGAAAGTGTTACAACAGAGCACGAAATTCCAGATATGTATTTAAGAGAAGATGCTGCTTTTATCGAAGAAATTGAAACTGGAATAAAAGATAAAAACAATATCATTCATGTTTTAGAAAGTGCAAAATTATTAAGTGCACTTTATGAATCTGCACAAAAGAACAAGGAAATTAAATTATGAAAAAAATAGGTTTTATTGATTATTTTTTATCTGAATGGCATGCGAATAATTATCCAGCATGGATTCATGAATTAAGCAAAAAATTCAAAGAAGAATTTCAAGTAGCCTATGCTTGGGCTGAAGTTGATATTTCTCCATTTGATGGCGTTTCTACTGATCAATGGTGTGAAAAATATAGGGTTGAAAGATGCAATAGTATTCAAGAATTATGTGAAAAATCGGATTACATTTTAGTGTTATCACCTTCTAATCCAGAAATGCATTTAAAATATGCTAAAGAAGTTTTTAAATATCACAAACCAACTTATATTGATAAAACTTTTACTCCTGATTATATTACCGCTCAAAAAATTTATGAAATTGCAGAAAAAGAAAAAACACCTTTCTTTTCAACATCCGCATTACGTTATGCCGATGAAATTCAAAATTTAAAGGATATTACTACCATTGTCACAACGGGTGGAGGCGTATTAATGGATGAATATATTATTCACCAAATTGAAATGGCAGTTAAGGTTTTAGAAGCCAATCCTGTTTCTGTAAAACTTGAAAAAGCAGGAAAAAATTACGTAGCCTTTGTTAATTTTGAAAATGGTAAAAGTGCCGTTATGAACTATGGAAGTGAATATCCATTTACGGTTCATATAGAAGATAAAAATGGCACACGTTTTTATAAAGAAATTCAATCTGATTTCTTTAAAACTTTATTATTTACGATTCTAGAGTTTTATGAAACAAAACAAGTTCCATTTAATTCACAACAAACATTAAATGCTATGAAAATCCGAGAAGCCATTATTTTATGTAAAGAAAAACTCGGTCAAACGATTACTTTATAGAAAAGAGGAAAAATTATGAAAATAGGTGTAATTACCGATTGTTTTAAAAAAAGTCACGTTGAAGGAATTGAAGAAGCTTATAAATTAGGTTTAGACGGTGTTCAAATTTATGCTGTATTTGGTGATTTTTCACCACAATCTTTAACAGATGAAAAAAAGACTTTCTACAAACAACTATTAAAAGAAAAAAATCTTGTCATTTCAGCTTTATGTGGAGATATGGGAGGATTTGGCTTTGAAGTAGAAGAAGAAAATCCTCAAAAAATCCAAAAAACAAAAGAAATCATCGATTTAGCTGAAGAATTTGATATCAAAATTATAACTACTCATATTGGTGTCATTCCATCTGATAAAGCAAACCCAAAATATGCTATTATGCTTAAAGCTTTAACTGAAATTGGTTTATATGCAAAATCAAAAGGAATTACCATGGCAATTGAAACAGGACCTGAAAAAGCTGCTACTTTACTTGCATTCTTACAAGATACGAAAGGTGGAATTGGTGTAAATCTTGACCCGGCTAATTTCACTATGGTAACCAATCAAGATGCAGTTGAAGCCGTTTATATGTTAAAAGATTATATCGTGCATACACATGCTAAAGATGGTATTCTTTTAGATCCAAATCTTGATCCTGCAAGTGTTTATCATGCATTTGCAATTGGTGGTGTAGATGCTTTAAATGCTTCAAAAGGATTTAAAGAAGTTCCACTCGGAGAAGGTCAAGTAGATTGGCCTAACTATTTGAAAGCTTTAAAAGATATTGGCTATGATGGATTTTTGACAATTGAAAGAGAATGTGGTGAGAATCCAAAAGCAGATATTTTTAAAGCAGTCGATTTTTTAAGAAATTTATTATAATTTAATTAAAAAGCCAAAATTAAATTTGGCTTTTTTATTTTAAAAGTTTTTTATAGTTATTTTTATTTTGAATTACTATCTATACTCTATTTTTAGAATATGTTATACTAAATTAATAAGCTGACTTTATTTTTTTCGTTAGTTTATGCATTTTATGAAAGGGATAAATATGTAATATATTTTAGGCAAAAGTAGTATGAAAAAAAAGTATTTAGATGTAAATGTTTACGATAGTTTGATGATAAGATTTAAATTTATTTTTGAAGAATTTGAAAATATTTACGTTTCTTTTTCTGGTGGAAAAGATAGTGGATTACTTTTAAATTTACTTTTAGATTATAAAAGAAAATACTACCCTGATCGAAAAATAGGTGTTTTTCATCAAGATTTTGAAGCCCAATATACATATACAACCGAATATGTAGAACAAACTTTTGAAAGTTTAAAAGGTGAAGCTGACTTATATTGGATTTGCTTACCAATGGCTACTCGAACAGCTGTCAGTAATTATGAAATGTTTTGGTACCCTTGGGATGACAAAAAAGAAAAAAATTGGGTACGACCTATGCCAAACCATGAATATGTCATAAATTTAAAAAATAACCCAATTACTACTTATAAATATAAAATGCATCAAGAAGATTTATCTAAACAATTTGGTAGATGGTATAAAAAAATTCATGATGATACTTCTACGATTTGTCTTTTAGGTATGCGTGCTGATGAATCATTGCAACGTTATAATGGAGTTGTAAATAAAAAATCGAAATATAAAAAACAAAATTGGATTACACCTCAATTTAAAAATGTTTGGTGTGCATCTCCTTTGTACGATTGGACTGTAAAAGATGTTTGGCATGCCATTTTCTTACATGGTTATCCTTATAATAAACTTTATGATATGTTTTATATGGCAGGATTGGCACCTTCTCAAATGCGTGTTGCTTCTCCTTTTAATGACTATGCAAAGGAAAGTTTAAATCTATATCGAATTATTGATCCTCAAACTTGGGAAAAGTTATTATGTCGGGTAAGAGGGGTAAACTTTGGAAATATATATGGCAAAACTAAAGCTTTAGGTTATCGTAATATTACATTACCTGAAAATTATACATGGGAAGAATACACCTATTTTTTACTTGCTACTTTACCTTCAAAAGTAAGAAAAAGTTATTTAAAGAAATTTAAGACTTCTTTAGAGTTTTGGCATACTGTTGGTGGAGGTTTAGAAGAAGCAACTATTAATGAACTAATTGAAAATGGTTACAATATTCAAAGAAATGGAATTTCAAATTATACAATTTTTCGAAACTCTAGAGTTATTTTCTTAGATAAAATTCCGGACAATACAGATAATATCAAAACATCGAAAGATTTACCTAGTTGGAAGCGAATGTGTTTTTGTATATTAAAAAATGATCATATGTGTCGTTATATGGGATTTGGAATTACTAGGGAACAAAAGAAAAATATTGATTTAATTAAAGATAAGTATCAAAGTTTGGAGGAAATCGAAAATGTCTAAAAGTCCAGTTTATAAAATTATATCTGTTCCTATCGAGAAAGTTTCACCAAATGACTACAATCCTAACACGGTTGCCCCACCAGAAATGAAACTTTTATATGATAGTATTAAAGAAGATGGCTACACCATGCCAATTGTATGTTACTATGATAAAGAAGAAGATAAATATATTATTGTAGATGGTTTTCATCGTTATCGCGTCATGCTTGAATATAAAGATATTTATGAACGTGAAGAAGGAAAACTGCCTATTTCAGTTATCAATAAATCATTATCACATCGAATGGCTTCTACAATTCGTCACAATCGTGCTAGAGGGGCGCATGATGTCGATTTAATGAGTAATATTGTAAAAGAGTTACATGATCTTGGACGTTCTGACACATGGATTAGTAAACATTTAGGAATGGATAAAGATGAAATTTTACGTCTAAAGCAATTGACTGGTTTAACTGCTTTATTTAAAGATGCAGAATTCAGCGAAAGTTGGATTCCTTCTGAAGAAGAAGATTTAAAAAAATTCGAAGAAGAACTTTTAAAAAAGAGAAAAGTAAAAGTTAAAAATAAATAAGAGATGTTTGACTTTTATACTTTTTTAAGATAAACTAATAAAGCCATATCTATTGGCTTTTTGGCTCCTTGGCGAAATTGGTAGACGCGATAGACTCAAAATCTATTGTACGTGAGTATGTATCGGTTCGAGTCCGATAGGAGCCACCATTATAATAAATTAGGTTTGATACAAATGTATTGAACTTTTTTTATTGCAATTTTAAGGGGTCAAGTTTCTTACATACATCCTGATAATACAAACAATTTCATTTAAGTGGTTTCAACTATTAACGATTATCCTATATACCTCATTAATAAAAATTAAAAAACTGGTAATAATTTAAATGCGAATAGAAAACATATTCACGCTTAAAAAGAAACATATTCCAAAGAATAAAAAATATTTAAGTTTTGGGAATTTGATGTTATAATACGATTGGTAATAGATATAAAAATTATAAACTGAAAAGATTATATTAATAAATTAATAACATGTCGATATTGCATGCATATCAGTATTGCTAATTGAATTTTCAAATCAGAACAAGCAATGTATTAAAGAAAAGTGCCCTTTTTACGGCTCATCTAAAATATAATTCAAAAATGCATAAAGTACTTCATTTTATAAAAAGGAGATGAAAACATGTATAAATTAATTAAACTAAATATAGCGATTAAACCAAATATAAACATTGAATACAATGGCTATTTTCAAGATGAATATGAGTTAGTACAATTTTATCTATCAACACTAGTAAAAAACGGGCAAATCATGTCCAACTATAGCATTATAAAAAGTAATAAAAAATATATTGTTTATTGTACCATTCCTGATATTACCACGCTTTCTGAAAAATATAATAATGAATACACCAATATAGCTTTGAAGTATCTAAATATATTTTTTGAAATAATTGGAGATGATCTTTCTTTTTATGAAGATTGTTCGTATAGTAATTCAAGTTGGTATTTATTATATTCCGATTATGAATCATCAAATGATGAATCACCCTTAAAATGTGGAGATTGTGGAAACGATATTCCACTTTATAAAACTCCCTATTTATTTGGTGAAAAAGAGCATTTAACTCTTTTAAATTATCAAAAATTATATGCTTGTGTTGACACCATTTGGATGGAATCATTATCGGATCGTTATTCTAAAAATCAATTAACCAACACAGGCTCTGCCTTAGTTAAGCAGGGTTTAAAAATTAGACAAGAATTAGAAGCAAAATTAAATAAACCAGTATATCTATTCGTCAGAAAACCTATTGGCGGACTATTTGATTTTGAAAATAATAATTTTGAAATAGATGTATGCCCTATATGTAAAGAAAAACTTGATCCATCTTTAAATCAAGACTTATGTGGAAAAATGTGTCATCATTGTCGTATTGCTTTCAATAACCCTTATGGCAAAATATCTAAAAACGATTGAAAATAATTATTTGAAAGCAATTTTATGATGATTAAAAAAAATGATTAAAACTTTTCCTTTTTGTTTGAATTTTTTTATACATTGACCATCATTCAAAAAACGAGTATACTTTATATACTATTTAAAGGAGGATTTTTATGAAAACTTTAAAAATTATGAGTGTATTAGTTTCAAGTTCGTTGCTATTTGCTTGCAACTCAAAACAAACTAGCTCAGATTCAAATAAAGGAGAAGTCATTACAACATTTTTTGATACTTTAAAAAGTGGTGTAAAAGTTGAAACAAATGTTACTGAAATTATTGATGGTGTAAGTCGAAATTATTTAATTGAAACAGCAATGAAAGAAAAAGAAGTTTCATTCATTCAATATAGCGATTTAAACAAAGAAAATAAAATGATTCATGAATGTTATTTAGGAAAAAAAGGTGACAACTATGTTTATGGAACACGTTTAAATGTAGCCAATTCTATCAGTTATTATCAAATGTACAATCCTGTTGCATCTGAGTACTATACGTGGAAAAATGGTTATACAAACCCTTTTTCTTTAATACAATTTGAAGATTTTGAATATGTAGATAAAAATTATTCACTCAAATGGGATAAAATGAATGTTGTCAATATTAACCAATCTTTATGTACTTTACTTTATGGCAATCCAGGGCTTACAATTGCTGAATTTAAAGTATCTAAAAAAGATGATGGCAAATTTCATATTAGTGCTTTTGCCGATCCATATAAAGGCTCTAAAACTTATGAATATGAATTTGAATCTATCATCACACAAATGGGAGATGAAACTTCAATTGATTATTTAGCCGTTCCTTTTGATTCAGTTGAAGATGCTTTATTTGACAAAATGATTACTGATTTAAAAACTCATAATTATATTGCTAGTGCTACGAACTATCGCAATGATACATTCGTATCTCAAAGTTTTTTCCGCAGTAACGAAGATAAATTAAGTTATGATATCAATGTAGATGGCGAAGAAATTCATATTGGTTATTATGTTGATGAAAATGGTAAACTGCAAGAAGTAACAAAAATAAATGAGCAATATCAAAAGACAGGGAACCCTTCTACACAAAAAATCAATCGTTATCGTCCTGCTTTTAATTTATCTCGTGCATGTTTTGAAAAGGTGAATGAAACAACTTACAAAATGAAAAATCGTATTGAAGGAAGTGTTTCTGCTTACTATAGTTTAGAAACGGAAACAGTTGACTTAAACCAATTTAGTATTGAAATCACAAATGATAGTTATGTATTTACCAATATCAGTGGAGCAAGAAAAACCATTGTTACATTTACAAATATTGGAGATGCCAATGTTGGTTTTGATCCAAGTTTACTTTAAAGAAGAAACTGTTAGCGATGGTTAACAGTTTTTCTTTATTTCAACATAAATGATGAAATATGTAGATTATAAATCCTTTTGAAATTGATAAGATTTAAATGTCAAAAAAAGGAGGAAATAAGATGAATACAGATAAAATTTATGCTGAAAAAATTGCAAGTGAATTTGCTTTAAAAGAAACGAGAAAAATTATTGCATTAAAAAAATTAGTTAAGTTAGCAAAAAGAAAAGCTTATATTTTTTCCCTTACATTTGGAATTATTTGTACTTTAATTCTTGGAACTGGAATGTGTTTTTCAATGAAAGTTATTGGAAATAATTCTTTAGGAAGTATGATTTTAGGAATTATACTTGGAGTTATAGGAATGGTAGGCGTATCAATTAATTATTTTATTTATAAAAAGTTAATACAAGATGGCAAAAAGAAATACGGCAATGACATTATTCAATTAGCGAAAGAAATAAGCGAAGAATAAAAACAAAGGAGAGATAAAATGAATAAATCAGACAGCAAATACTTTCATACTGCTTTATTAATGAATGAAGCTCTCCTTTTACTTTTAGAAAAAAAAGAATTTGAATTTATCACTGTTAAAGAAGTTTGTGAAAAAGCAGGAGTTCATCGCACAACTTTTTATCTTCACTATAATGATATGAATGACTTATTAATAGAAACAATTGAAGGAGTTAACAAAAAATTTCACGCTTCTTTTAATCATAAAAAGTTTAATGTTACGACTGCATCTAAAGAAGACTCTTATTTTATCACAGAGGAGTATTTAATACCTTATTTAAATTTTGTTAAAAACAACAAAAGATTATTTAAGTTAATCCATGACAAACCTTATCTTTTTCACAATAAAAAAACTCTGCAAGAAATGTATCAGCAAACATTTACTTTTATTTTAGATAAGTATAAAGTAAAAGATAAAGATAAAATATATATTTTTTCATTTTTTTCACAAGGCACTTTGGCTATCATTTTAAAATGGGTAGAAAAAGATTGCAAAGAGGAAGTTGAATATATATCTAATTTAATTATTCAATTGGTAGAGTCATCATTATGAAGACTAAAAATTGGATTTTAAAACTTAAAAACGATAAAATATATAGACAACATTTTTTTGTCTTTGTTTCAATGATTTGTTCATTTAGCTTTGCCATCTATAACGGAGTCATTGGATTTTTACTAAAATCAGCGTGGCATGAAAGTATTTGCATTTATTATATTTTGCTACTTTTTATAAAATTAATTATTTTTATTCAATTAAAAAAGAATACAGAAAATTCTTCATTAAGAGCAAAGAAAAAAATAAAAAATGCATTTATCTTTACAAGTATATTGCTTTTTTTCGTAAATCTTTCCTTATTTGCACCTATTATTTTAATGATTCTAAACAAAAGAATGGTTCATTTTTCTTTAATTTTTTCGATTGCTATTGCAGCATATACAACTTATAAAATTATTCTTGCGATTATTCATTTTATTAAATACAAAAAAAATACGAATTTAATGATAAAAGAAAGAAAAACAATTCAATTAATTGAAGCGGTTGTATCTATTTTAACACTTCAAAACACATTAATTGCTGTAAATAGTGCTCAATTTACTCAAAAATTATTTATTTTAACGATTTTTTCAAGCTTTCTTGGACTATTCTTTATTTTATTTTTAACGATTGATATGTTTATTAAAGCTTTAAAACAAAACTTTTTTATACCTGAATAATTAAAAAATAGTTTTCGAAAGAAAACTATTTTTTTAGAAAATGTTGGTTATAATATCTTTTTATACTTTGAAAAGACTCAACACTCAAATCATGTTCAATTTTGCAAGAATCCTCATAAGCTGTTTTTTCGTTGACCCCTAAAGCGATTAATAATTTAGCAATGATATTATGTCTTTCATACATTTTTTCAGCGATACTTTGTCCCAATTCTGTAAGAATTATATTCCCACTATCTTCAATAACTAAATATCCTTCTTGCATATATTTTTTTAACATAATACTAATGGTTGCTTTTGAATAATTCATTTGATGACTTAAATCAATTGCTCGAACGTTTCCTTTTTCTTGAATTAACATATATATTGTTTCTAAATAGTTTTCAATCGTTTCTTCATTTTTCATATGGCCACTCTCCAATAAGTTCTTTATTACATTATAACGAATATTCTTTTTTTTTCAAATAACACATAAAATAAAATGTAATATTTTTCATAAAATTATTGACAAATAAAAACAAATTGTTAAAATATTATTGGTTAGATTTATCTAACTTTATTAATAGTTGTGGGTTAGACACAACTAACTTGGAGGTTTTAAAATGCCATTAACATTAGCACCAATCGGTAAAGAATTAACAATTCGTAAAATTGCAACCGATGAAAAATTAAAAAAACATTTAGAAAGTTTAGGAATTACTATCAATTCTAAAATCACTGTCTTATCCCAAAATGGAGGAAACCTTATTTGTTTAGTTAAAGATGGAAGATTAGCCCTTGATAAAAGTACAGCCCTAAAGATTTTTGTTTTATAAAGGAGGAAGATAGTATGGAAAAAAAATTAAGCGAATTTTCAATTGGCGATGTTGGAATTATTAAAAGAGTCGCAGGGGAAGGTAAAGCTAGAAGAAGATTATTTGATATGGGAGTCACTCCAGGAGCCGAAGTAATTTTAAGAAAAAAAGCCCCTTTAGGTGATCCTTTAGAAGTTCGTATTCGTGGATATGAATTAACACTTAGAAAAGATGAAGCCGAATTGATCACATTGGAGGTGAAATAAAATGTTAAAATTTGCTTTAGCCGGCAATCCTAACAGTGGCAAAACTTCTCTTTTTAACGTTTTAACTGGAAGTACCGCTCATGTTGGAAACTGGCCAGGAGTTACCGTTGATAAAAAAGAAGGGATATATAAAAAATGTGAAGAGCCTATTCATATTATTGATTTACCCGGAATTTATTCTTTATCGCCTTATACTCCAGAAGAAGTTATCTCAAGAAACTATATATTAAATGAAAAACCTGATTGTATTATTAATATTGTGGATGCTACCAATTTAGAAAGAAATTTATATTTAACAACACAACTATTAGAAATTGATATTCCAATGGTAATAGCTTTAAATATGATGGATGTTCTCGCTAAAAATGGGGATAAAATTAACATTCAATCAATTGAAAAACAACTAGGTGTTCCTGTTGTTGAAATATCAGCTTTAAAAGAAACTGGGACCGATGAATTAATGAAAAGAGCTTATCAAGCATCCAAAGAAAAAAGAAAAGGCTCAACTATTTTAAAAGATTCTAGTCTTTCTCATTTAATTGGAGATGTAAAGATTGCTTTAGAACATAGTGAAGTTGAAAATCCTCTCTTTCATGCAATTAAATTGGTTGAAAATGATGAGTTAGAAGTAGAAGATCATCAAAAAGCTTATCAAATGGTTCAAGATTTTAAAAAGACTTTTAATGATGAGATTTTTGGAACTGATTTTGAAGCTTTAGTGGCTGATGGCCGTTATAAATGGTTATCTG
>CAJJXN010000044.1 GCA_905197115.1 uncultured Bacillota bacterium
GGATGTATAAAGGGGAATGTAAAGCGACAATGGCTAACAATTTTGCCGATATCTTAACGAATTTAGAAAGAATTGGAGACCATAGTACAAATATTGCCGAAAAAGTTGCAAGCGGCGCAGAATATTTTGAAAGTAAAGAAGAAAGAAGGGTTTAATATGTTAAAAGATACCAAATTAGAAGAATACATTGAACTTGTAGATAGTCAAGAGGCGACGCCAGGGGGCGGAAGTGTAGCGGCTTTAGTAGGAGCTTTAGGAGCGGCATTAAATCGTATGCTTGCTCACTTGTCTTTATCAAAGAAAAAATTCTTAGAAGCAAGTGAAAGCCAAAAAGAAATCTTTGTCACAGCTGCAAATGAAATAAAGCAATACAAAGAAGCGTTGATAGATGGGATAGATGGTGATGCCTTGTCATATCAATGTGTTATGACCGCTTTCAAGTTAAAAGATGAAGTAGAAATTCAAAGAGCATTAAATACATCTGCATTTATCGCACTAGATATCCAAAAAAATGCATTTTTAGCGCTTCAAAGAGTAAAAGAATTAATTCCTTTAGGAAATAAAAATGTGATGAGTGATTTAGTGGCTGGAACTATTCTATTACAATCTTGTATTGAAATTAGTTATTTAAATGTGAAAGCCAATGCAAAGATGCTAAAAGATCTTACTCAACAACAAGAGTTTTTAAGTGAAGGTCAAAATTACATTCAAGAAGGCTTAAAATTAAAAGAACTCATCATAAATCAAGTTCATTTATAAAGAAAAATGGTTAAGAATTTCTCTTGACCATTTTTTTTATTTTATAAGATAAAGTTTGAAAATCTTGACGCATATGTTTTTTTTCAAATGGAATTGCGATGATAAAACTGAGAAGACTTAAATAAACAAATGCAGGAATAATCAGCCAAAGAACAGGAACATAACTTGTCGTAATTCCTTCTAAGACGATATTAGCGGTTTTAAGATAGCTAGGACATAGACCTGTAAGTAAAATTAAAAAGGGTCCAAACATATCTTCATGTTTTTGAGACACACCAAATTGCAATGAAAAGTTTGGATATTGATTGATTAATTTACATTTTACCATTATCACATCATTCATAGCAATCAATCCTTGAACACATAAAAATAAAATAGGGAGCATCCAAATGCGATGATAATCTAATGTATGAATATTCGCCACCACCATTAATAAAGGAGCTATTCCAATGACCATATGGCATAAATAAAAACGACAAGTATCAAAATTTAAATAAGGGTAATAATCTGTTGCCGGAACTAGAATTGCAGCCGTACCACTAATGACACCCATATAAAACATGTAATCTTTTAAATATTTATTTTTGCTTAAAAAAATGAATGGAAAAATGAGCGTACTTACGGCACAAATATTTTCAAAAGTAATCTTACGTATACTTTTTGGCAACAAGGCTTTATAAGGAGCAAATGCCAATTTTAAAAAATGAAGAATAAACCCAAATAATAAAAGCGAAAAAATAAATATTTTTTGCTTTTTTTGTTCCATTTTTTGAATAAAAATGCATCCTAAAATACCAAACAATGTATAACAAACAATGCCAAAAATATGTGTGGGTGTACCAATTGGAATTGTAAAATATTTCATATTAACCACCTAGACTTATTATACAAGAAAATAAAAAAAGAGCAATGAAATTAAACTTGAAAAAACAAAATAAAAAAACAATTGACAGTAGGGGGCAAGAAATGTATAATCTTGTCGTTAGTTTATTTTTACTAAACTAAAAGTTTATTTTAACAAAACAATAAAGAGGGGTGATAAAATGATGAGCATTGGTGAAAAAATTAAACATTTAAGAACCATTTGTCAATTAACGCAAGAGGAATTAGCCGATCGTTGTGATTTAACAAAAGGGTTTATTAGTCAACTTGAAAATGATTTAAACAGCCCATCAATTAGTACACTGACGGATATTTTAAATGCATTGGGTACGAATTTAAAAGAATTTTTTGCAGATGATGAAGATGAGAAAATCGTTTTTACAAAAGAAGATTATTTCACAACTCAAAATGATAATCATTTAATTACGTGGTTAGTTCCGAATGCTCAAAAAAATGAAATGGAGCCTATCTATATTGAAATTAATCCGCAAAGTGAATTGACGGTCGATATGCCCCATGAGGGTCAAGAATTTGGATATGTATTAGAAGGCAGCATTGTTGTGGTTTTAGCCAATAAGCAGTATGTAGTACATAAAGGGGAAACCTTTTATTACACAACAAATAGGCCTCATTATTTAAAAAATACACAAAATAAATTGGCAAAATTGATTTGGGTTTCTAGCCCACCGAATTTTTAAAGGAGAAAATAAAATGGCAAAAGAAAAAATTATTGAATTAATTAATGTCTCAAAAAAGTATGATGATACGTTGGTTGTTGAAGATTTTAATCTATATATTAATAAAGGGGAATTTGTTACTTTTTTAGGACCTTCTGGATGTGGGAAAACAACTACATTACGAATGATTGCTGGTTTTGAATTACCAACGAGTGGACAAATATTATTAAACAATCAAGACATTACACAAATTCCACCACATAAAAGACCTGTTAATACAGTATTTCAACGTTATGCACTATTTCCTCATTTAGATGTGTATGACAATATTGCTTTTGGATTGAAACTAAAACGTGTACCAAATGAAAAAAAACCTGGCAAAATGCGCAAGTTGACTTCTGAAGAAATTGATAAAAAGGTTACGGCTGCACTTAAAATTGTGGACTTAGAAGAGTTTGAAGATCGTGATATTGCGACTTTATCTGGAGGTCAACAACAACGTGTAGCGATTGCCAGAGCGATTGTAAACGAGCCTGAAATTTTATTGCTTGATGAACCTTTAGGCGCACTTGATTTAAAAATGCGAAAAGATATGCAACTTGAATTAAAAGAAATGCATAAAAAATTGGGGATTACTTTTATTTACGTAACACATGATCAAGAAGAAGCATTAACGATGTCTGACACAATTGTAGTGATGAATGATGGTGTTATTCAACAAATTGGTCGACCAACCGATATTTATAATGAACCAGCTAATGCCTTTGTAGCCGATTTTATTGGAGAAAGTAATATTTACTCTGGAACAATTATTTCTTCTTCTGTGGTTCGTTTTTTAAATCATAATTTTGAATGTGTGGATAAATTTGAAAAAAATGAAAAAGTGGATGTGGTTGTTCGCCCAGAAGATGTTCAATTAGTAAAAAAAGATCAAGGCATGGTGAATGGAACTTTAATTAGTAAGATATTTAAAGGAATTCATTATGAATATATTATGATGATTGGACGAAGTGAAGTTGTCATTCAAGATACAAGAGATTTTGCGATTAATCAAGTAATGGGAATCATAATTGAACCAGATTTAATTCATATCATGCATAAAGAATTTACAAGTAATATATATGATGGCTATATCACAAAAAACAATACAGTAGTTTTTGCTGAAGGTGAATTTGAATGTGATATTACGCAACTAATCCCTAACTCACATATCGATGAAGAAGGGTACTTGGTAGATGAAAAAGGAGTACAACATGATTTAACAGATCGTGATGTAAAAGTTGAAGTTGGATTAAAAGATATTGAAATCATTGATAACGAAGATGATGGAGTAGTGAGTGGAGAAATTATTTCAATTCTTTATAAGGGAGACCATTACCAAATTATTATTCGTACGCAAGAAGAAGATGATTTTGTTGTAGATACTGAATATACTTGGAATGAATTTGACCGTGTCAGTGTAAAAATTCCAAAAGACAAAATTAAATTAACACTTAAACCTGAGGGTACAAATCATGAAAAAAATTAGATTTAGTCGGAAACAATTAGCAATCCCTTATGCTTTATTTTTAATTTTATTTGTAGTGTTTCCTTTATTATTAATTGTCTATTATGCTTTTACAACTCCTCAAGGAGCCTTTAGCTTTGCTAATTTTGGTAAGTTCTTTACAGATGGAACAAAAATTAATACATTAATAATTAGTATCGTAATTGGGGCTTTAAATACACTATTATGTTTATTAATTGGTTATCCAATTGCTTATATCTTGGCAAATAAAAAATATAATTCCAATAAAGTGATTGTAATGTTATTTGTTATGCCAATGTGGATTAACTTTGTATTAAGAACGGCAGCAACCAGAGATTTATTATCGGCTATCGGTATTAAAGGTGGAAATATGCCTTATGTAGCGGTAATGATTGGGATGGTATATAATTATTTACCTTTTGTGATTTTACCTTTATACACAACGATGCTTAAAATGGATAAAAGTGTCATTGAAGCTTCTTCCGATTTAGGGGCAAAACCTTATCAAACTTTCATAAAAACAATTATCCCAATGTCGATGCCAGGAATCGTGAGTGCAGCAACAATGGTGTTTATGCCTACGATGTCATCCTTTGTAATTAGTGACATTTTAGGAGAAAGAAAAATTCAATTATTAGGAAATTTAATTGATTTGAATTTTAATCATAGCATGTGGAACAATGGAAGTACAATTGCTTTAATTATGTTATTGATTATTGGAGTAAGTATGTTACTTACACGTAATGTGAAAAAAGAAGAACATACTAGAGGTGGCTTATGGTAAAGAAAATTGCGGCAAAAACGTATGTTTGGGTTATGTTGTTTATAATGTATGCGCCAATTTTATTATTAGTTATTTATAGTTTTCAAAACACGCAATACATCAATTTAAATCATTTTTCAAGATTAAGCGGTTCTTTATATGTGAAACTTTTTGAAAATGAAGAAATTATGGAAGCCGTTTGGAATACGATTTTAATTGCGATTAGTAGTGCTATTGTTTCCACTATTTTAGGTACATTAGGTGCTATTGGCATTTTTTATAGTCGTAAGAAAATGAAAAAAACGATGAGTGTATTAAATCAAATACCTGTCTTAAATGCAGAAATTGTTACAGCTTTATCTTTAACGATTTTATTTACAGTTTTTAAGAGTTTATTTGGATTGAATTTTGGATTTTTTACTTTGCTTGTGGGTCATGTAGTTTTAACCATTCCTTTTGTGGTGTTAAGTGTTATTCCTAAATTGCAACAAATGGATTCTAATATTTATGAAGCAGCACTTGATTTAGGGGCAACTCCAAATTATGCTTTATGGAAAGTCATTTTACCGGAAATTTTACCTGGAATTTTTTCTGGCTTTCTACTTTCAATCACTTTATCTTTAGATGATTATATTATTACTGCTTTTACGAAAAGTGATAGTTTCACAACTTTAAGTACGTATGTTTATGGTGTAACGGCAAAAGGACCACTTCCTTCAGAATTAAGAGCTTTGACAACTTTAATTTTTGTCGGTATATTAATTGGTTTATTAATTTATAACTTTGTCGTTTCTAAAAAAATGAAAACAAAAAGTAAAAGGAGGGTAAGAGTATAATGAAAAAAACATTATTATCTATTCTTTTTATAGCTACTTTAGGTGTTTCTATCAGTGGTTGTTCTACAACTAAAAAAGAATCTTTTGAACCAAATGTTTTAAAAATTTATAATTGGCAAGATTATATTTTTGAAGGCGATGATGAAAATGATTCAGTTATTGACCAATTCATTCAATATTATAAAGAAAAGTATGACAAAAAAATTGAAGTCGAGTATTATACTTTTGAAACAAATGAGACGATGTTAAATGTTTTAAAAACAGGAAAGTCACATTATGATTTGATTTGTCCATCTGATTATACGATTCAAAAAATGATTAAAGAAGGAATGGTAGAAAAAATTGATTTAAGTAAGGTTCCTAATTACTCGAATTATGTTTCTCCTTATATTCGTAATTTATTTGAAAAAAGTAAAACAACAAACGAATTAAATGAAGATGTGAGTTGGTCCCAATATTCCGTTCCTTACTTTTGGGGAACAATGGGTTTTATGTATGACCCTTTAAAAGTGCACAATGAGGAAGATTTAAAATCATGGGATGTTGTTTGGAATAAAAATTATAAAGGGTTAAGTACTTTAAAGGATAGTGTTCGAGATACATATTGTGCAGCGGTATTTTATGCTTACAAAGAAGAATTACATGCAATCAAAAATCAACACGATAATCATGAAATTAGTGATGAGGAGTACACGGCTAAAATTACTGAAATTATGAATCGTAAAGATAAAAAAACGATACAATTAGCTGAAAAGGCATTAAAAGAAGCAAAAGAAAATATTTATGGCTTTGAAGTTGATAGCGGAAAAAGTGATATTGTTACCGGAAAAATTGCGATTAATTTTTGTTGGAGTGGGGATGCAGTTTATTCTATGGATTGCGCGGAAGAAGAAAGTGACACTTATTTAAATTATGTAGTTCCAGACGAAGGAAGCAATATTTGGTTTGATGGCTGGGTTATGAGTAAAAATGCGAATAAAGACCTAGCTCATGAATTTTTAAATTTTATTTGTGATCCAAAAATTGCAAGTCAAAATATGAATGAAGTAGGTTATACGAGTGCAATCGCAGGAGATGCCGTTTTTGAAATGATTCAAGAATGGTATCAACCAGAAGATCAAACGATTGAAGAAATGGAAAGCAATGAAGAATTATACAAAGTTGACTTATCTTGGTTTTTTGGTGAAAGTTATGATGCTCAATCTCACTTTGTTTATAGTGAAGAAATCAATCGTCAATTAAGCGCTCAATATCCTGATTATGAAACAGTTATTCGCTGTGCTATTATGGAAGATTTTGGCGAGCAAAACGAAGATATTTTAGAAATGTGGGCTCGTGCTAGAAGTAATAGTGTACCTCTTTGGGCTTGGATTTTAATTGCTGCTGCTGTTATCTTTGTAACTTCAAAAATTACAATTGATGCAGTAAATAAACATGCACGTAATAAAAGAATTCAACAAAAGAAACAATTATTAAATCAAAAGAATGGTTAATCCATTCTTTTTTTTATAAAAATATGGTATAATAATTATGCTTTATAGCACAAAATTGTATATGGGGGTGTCTTGGTTTCGACGGGGATATGTTTGGTATGGAGTGCAGTCGGGTGATTTCGTTATCAATCACAAAAAAATAACTGGAAACAGAACACAAAACTTTGCTTTTGCTGCTTAATTAAAGCCATAGTCCCACTATTTGGGAAGCAAGCCATCACTTAAAACTGGGTCTCTAAGTTTTAAACTGGTGCAATAAGAGAGAATAAGGGTAATTGATATCTATAAGATTATCACGAAAATTAAATAGATTAGTTTAAGTTAGATTCGTTTATTGGTCTTAGCTTAAATGAAACTTATCAGTAAACTAAACTGTAGGACTCTATATGGAATGATCTTCGGACGCGGGTTCAATTCCCGTCACCTCCACCAAATAAATTAAGTAAAATGTCTTCATTTCACGAAGGCATTTTATTTTGCTAAAAACACATTATATAGCGGTATTTAAAGGGATATAGACACAATATACAGAGATAACAAGTTTTTGGCAAGTTTCGCATAAAAGAAAAATGTCTTCTTTTTAATTCGAAGACATTAAGCAAGTTTTGATTTTTCATAAAAAACAGGCAAAAATGAATAATTTCATTTAACTTCTTTAGGCGTAAATTTTATTACGTATTGTAAATAAAGTTGTGAAGCGAAAGAAAATTTAATTTTCTATAAGCAAAAATGTGTCACAAATTAAAAATTTTTGGAAATAGGATAAGATGAGAAACACTTTTCATCACAAAGAATTTTCACTATATGTCTTTTAACTGGGGAACCCAGCTTGCAAGTTTAAAAAATTTTTTATTAAATTGGTTAAAAAATGTGTAGATATAGTATAATAGAATTAAATATAGGAGAGGATTTATGAAGAAAATTTCTTCCTGTGTTGCTTAATGGGATTGTCGGGTTGTAGTAATGCATAGTAGATTCTAACCTTAACTCAAATGATGATATTGGTAAATACATAGCTGAAGAATAGATGTATGTTTCGTGTATTTTTCAAGAATTGAAAATGAGTTAGATTATTGAAAAACATCGGTAAAAACGATAACTTTATGCGCTAGATATGATTAACTCGCTTTTTAAAAAATTTGAAGAATTATAAAAATAGATAAAAGTATTTTCTAAATATTTATATTGTAGAGGGGAATAGTATGAAAAAAATAAATTATTTATGGATATTAATGGTAGTTTTAATTATTGGATTGACATCATGTCAATTAAAAGAGCCTCAACTTTCTCTCTTTTCAGAAAATCTAAATGTATATTTTTGTAATGTACCTGTTCCTAATCCAAATATTATTTGTATTTATCAAGATGAGGAAAATAAAGAATTTAACCAAAATAGTGAAAGATATAAAACTATTTGGAAAAATATACATAATTTAGTCAATAATGAAAAAATAAAAAAGAATGCAATTGATACGATCTATTCCGATAGACAAATCAAAGAAATAAAAAATAACACTTTATGCTTTGAATTTTTATATAATCATGTTTTTATTGTTGATAATTGCAAAGCTGGATTTGATGGCATATTTTTCTTGTTTGATAATCATTGCCTTACATATGGATATTATTCAATAAATGCATACATTGATGATAATACAAAAGAAAAACAATATACTAATTTTTGGAAAATTGAGGAACAAAAAAATACTGTGGAAAAAATTAAACAATTAATTGAGAAATAAAAAGTTGATAGATTAACTTTCTATATATATCTCGATTAAGAAAGAAGGAAATAGAAATGAAAATTGAAATGATAGGTTATAATGATAAAAAAGCAATTGCTATGCATGGAATTATAAAAACGATGCCATTTTTAATTATATCTCTTATTGTTTCTTGCTTTATTTTAATTCCAACATTAATCTTTCATATCTATGCATTATTAGCATTTTTCTTATTTCCAGTTTTATTATTTATATTTATGATAATGCAGTATACAATAAATTTTAAAAAAAAAGATATAAATCAAAAACATATTTTTTGCTTGAAAGATGGAATGTTATATAAAGATGGGAAAGAGATGAAATACATCTCTAATATTAAGTTATATAAGTTTAAAAAATATTTATTTATAGAATGGGAAAAAATATTTTATCGAATTAAGAATGAAGATTATATAATGGGCTCACGTGATGAATTCTTATCATACATTAGTTTTTATTCTAGACATTCTGTTGCTTTTAAATTACCTTTTAAAACGGATGAGGAAATTGTAGATATGCTTTTTAAAAAAATAGATTTAGAAGAAAAGGAACGCCTTTTTTATTCACAGGATAAAAGAAAGATTATTTACATATATAAAAATTTTCTTGGAAGTTATTCTGTTGGATATGAAAAAATATTTATAGCTTATGATGAAGAAAGATATTTTTCTGGTCAATATGGATGGTGGGAAATGGAAAATAGATTTATTTCTTTTTATGGAACTGTTGAGGAGGCATTAAAAGATATACAATTTGAAATAAAGAACTTTATAGAAATGTAATATTACATTTGTCATTATCGACAAATGTTTTTTTGTTATATATAAATATTTTCTCCATAGATATGAATGATAATCAAAAAGTATATAATATATATTTTTCTTTGATAAAATAATGTTTTATGATAAATTATAATTATAATAGTATATTTGATTAAATTAGAGGGGATGCAAATATGAAAAAAATTGCTTGGGTTTCAATTTTATTAATTAATTTAATTTGTTTAACTTCTTGTGGTACAGGATTTGATTCCTATCGTGAAACTATTGGTAATTATCGTTTTACTTATGGTGTAGGAACGACAAGAAAAAAAATGTATGCTTTTCTAGGTTCTATATCTTTCCAATATGATGGAGAAGTAGAATTAATCATAAAAATTCCAGATACTGTTAAAGGTCTTCCAGTTACTGAGTTAGGTGGACATTATGATTTAGGAGTACGAGCCCCTTTTAAAATAAATACTCCAACCTTTAAAGTTAATGATCCAGAAGAGTTTTACTCAAGGTACCCAGAATTTTCTGAATATGAGCAAGAAGATTTAGTTTTTCAAATTCATATAGGCAAAAATTTAAAAAAATTGACACTTGGATGGGTGTCTGGGACATATGGAAATTTATACACTGGCTATGAAAAAATATTTGTCATAAATTATTACTTCATATGTGATGAAAGCAATAAAACTTTTTATTCCAAAGATGGAATTCTTTATAATAGAAACGATAATAAAGAAGCACAGTTTGAACGAACAGTGGGAAGCTATTAATATTATAAAAAAGTTTATATGTTTTAAATCTCTACATTTAGCGATGTAGAGATTTTTTGTTTTTTAAACGGAAAAAGAAAAATAAAACGTATTATCTAATGAGAAGAAAAAACAAAAATAGAACGAATGATACAAAAGAGAACAAAAGTCGATTTTTCATTTAAGAATTGATATGACAAGAATACCTATCATTTATAAAGACACTAAAATAACAAGGAACAAAAATGGAACTGTTCAACATAATATTTAAGGTTAGTTACAGCTTAAGGCAAAAATAATAATTCTGTAATTATCAAAATATATATTTACTTTTAAAAATAAAAGTAATGATATTGATAAATTTAAAAAATAGGTGTAATCTAAAGTTATAAAATAAAAGGAGATATCAAAATGAATTTAAAAGGAAAAACAGCGATTATTACAGGTGCAGGTAGAGCAGTACTTAGTGATGGAAGATGTGGCTCCATTGGATATGGTATTGCAACCGCTTATGCTAAAGAAGGTGCAAACCTTGTTATTACAGGAAGAAATGTAAAAAAATTAGAAGAAGCAAAAGAAGAATTAGAAAGATTGTATAATATTAAAGTTTTATGCATTCAAGCAGATGTTAGCAAAAATAATAATAATGAAGAAATTGTAAAAAATGTAGTAGATCAAACGATAAAAGAATTTGGTCGCATTGATGTTTTAATTAATAATGCTCAAGCTTCAGCTTCAGGAGTAACTTTAGTTGACCATAGTTTAGATCAATTTGATTTAGCTATTTATTCTGGATTGTATGCTACGTATTATTATATGAAACTCTGCTATCCATATTTAAAAGAAACCAAAGGAACTGTGATTAATTTTGCTTCAGGTGCAGGATTGTTTGGCAATTTCGGACAATGTGCGTATGCAGCAGCTAAAGAAGGCATTCGTGGATTATCACGAGTAGCCGCTACTGAATGGGGAAAAGATGGAATTAATGTCAATGTAATTTGTCCTCTCGCTTGGACAGCACAACTTGAAAATTTCCAAAAAGCATATCCGGATGCTTTTAAAGCAAATGTGAAAATGCCTCCTTTAGGACATTATGGCGATGCTGAACTTGAAATTGGTCGTGTATGCGTTCAATTAGCTTCACCAGATTTCAAATATATGAGCGGAGAAACGATTACCCTTGAAGGTGGAATGGGACTTCGTCCTTAATTTAAAGGATTAGAACTAGTTTTATTACTAGTTCTTTTTTTATATTTCTTGTATAAATTATTAAAAAAAATTATAATAATAAGGGTTTGAAAGAAAGTAGGGATATTATGCCACTAACAGCTGGAATTGTAGGTATGCCAAATGTTGGAAAGTCAACTTTATTTAACGCAATAACAAAATCACAAGTAGAAGCAGCAAATTATCCTTTTGCCACGATAAAACCAAATACAGGTGTGGTAGAAGTGCCAGATACACGTTTAGATTATTTATGTGATTTATATCAACCTTTAAAAAGAGTGGCAG
>CAJJXN010000045.1 GCA_905197115.1 uncultured Bacillota bacterium
GATAGGTATTCAACATTTTTGATTTCGAAACAAACCCAATATACTTATTATCCTCATCAACTACAGGTAAGTTCCAGGCCCCTGTCTGGTCAAACTTCTTCATCACAACTTCCATAGAGTCTGTACTAATAATAGGTGCTTTAGGAGGCTTCATAAAACTTTCTACCCGGAAACGGTGATATAATTCCTGACGGAAAATAATATTACGAATATCATTTAATTTAATATCGGTTGCAACACGCATACCATATGCATATTCTGCATTATCTTCAAATAAAGAGTTTGCCCATGCAGGACCTTCTCCGTTTTCATCTTTAACAAATGGAGTTGAAGGAACAGAACCACAATAAATAGAAGAACATCCAGTAGCGTTACCTACTAACATATCTTTACCAAATAATTGGCTAATTAAACGATAGTATGGAGTTTCTCCACAACCAGCACAAGCACCCGAAATTTCAAAGTATGGTTTTAATAAAGAAGCGCCTTTGAATGTATTTGTACTTAATAAATTAGATCTATAAGGGATATGTTGATAGTAGTAATCAGCAGATGCAGATTGGTGTAATTCGTGTTTAACATCTTCCATAGTTAAAGCTTTTTTGCCAGCTTTTCCTGGACATTCAGCAACACATAGACCGCAACCTACACAGTTATCTGGAGAAACTTGAATTTTAAATTTAAGTCCTGCCATATTTGGTCCAAGTGCTGGAATTACATCATCTCTTCCGTCAAGAGGAGCATTTGCAACTTCTTCTTCAGTTGCTAAGAAAGCACGAATTGTTGCGTGAGGACAAACGATAACACATTTTCCACATTGAATACAATTTTCTTTATGCCAATGAGGTACTTCAGTAGCGATTGTACGTTTTTCATTGTAAGTAATATTTGGTTGCATACTACCATTTAATAAATTTTCTTTTGTAAATGCAGAAACAGGTAAATCATAGCCTCTTAAGTGATTAATTTCTTCTACATAATCATCAAAGTATTCATTATCTGATTTTCTTTCAACTTTAATCACTTCTAGGTCTTTCCATTCAGGTTTTACAGGAACACGTTTAACTTTTCCACCTTTGTCAATTGCAAGATAGTTTAATTTAACGATTTCTTCACCTTTTTTACCATATGATTTTTTAGCAGCTGCTTTCATTAATTCAACAGCGTGATCATAAGGCATAATATTTGCTAATTTAAAGAAAGCAGATTGTAAAATTGTATTTGTTCTTCTGCCCATACCAATTTCATGTGCGATAGAAGTAGCATCAATAATATAGAATTTTGCTTTCTTTTCAGCTAATTGTTTTTTGAAACTATTAGGAAGTTGATTTTCTAATTCTTCAGGAGTAAATGTTGTATTTAATAAGAATGTTCCACCTTTTTTAAGGCTCTTTAACATATCATATTTAAATACATATGAATCCAATGAACAAGAGATTAAGTCAGCATGTTCAATATAATAAGTTGAGTGAATTGGTTGTTTACCAAAACGTAAGTGAGAACGAGTAGCTCCACCTGCTTTTTTAGAGTCATATGCAAAATAAGCTTGAGCATATAAATCAGTGTTATCACCAATAATTTTAATAGAGTTTTTATTTGCAGAAACAGTACCATCTGAACCTAAACCATAGAATAAACATGAAGTATAGTCAGAAGCAACATGGAATTTTTCATCAACTGGAATAGATTTAAATGTTACATCATCATTAATTCCTACTGTGAAATCCGTGTGTGCATTTGCTGATTTCATGAAATCATAAACTGATTTAATATGTTTTGGTTGAGTATCTTTACTAGATAAACCATAACGTCCACCAATTACAGAAATGTTATTACGATTTGTTTGTTTTAAAGCAGCTACAACATCTAAGTATAGAGGTTCACCTGTAGCACCCATTTCTTTTGTTCTATCTAAAACAGCGATACGTTTTACAGACTTAGGTAAAACAGATACTAAGTGTTTAGCTGAGAATGGTCTATATAAGTGAACTTTTACTAAACCAACTTTTTTGCCTTTAGCTGTTAAAGCATCTACGACTTCTTTAGCTGTTTCAGTTACAGAACCCATTGCAACAATTACATCAGTAGCATTTTCTGCACCATAATATGTAAATGGAGCATAATGACGACCTGTTAATTCACTAATTTTGTTCATGTGTTTTTCAACAACAGAAATTACTTTATCAAAGTGAGCATTTTGGGCTTCTCTTCCTTGGAAATAAATATCATCGTTTTCAGCGCCCCCACGTGTTAAAGCATTCGTATGTGGGTTCAAAGCGTTTTTACGGAATTTTTCTACATCTTCCATATTTACTAAAGATTTTAATTCTTCATAATCCCAAGTTTCAATTTTTTGAATTTCATGTGATGTTCTAAAACCATCAAAGAAACTTACAAATGGATAAGAAGCTTCAAGTGCAGATAAGTGAGCTACAGGAGCTAAATCCATTACTTCTTGAACAGAATGCGCACAAAGCATTGCAATACCTGTTTGACGTACTGCATAGATATCTTGATGATCTCCAAAAATTGAAAGAGATCGAGTTGCAAGTGCTCTTGCAGAAACGTGGAATACAACGGGTAATAATTCACCAACACATTTGTAAATGTTAGGAATCATAAGTAATAAACCTTGTGATGCAGTAAAGGTAGAAGAAAGAGAACCAGCTTGAGCTGCACCATGAACAGTTCCAGCAGCACCTGCTTCAGATTGCATTTCTACAACTTTTACTTTTGTACCAAAAATATTTTTACGACCGGCTGCAGACCAAGCATCTACATATTCGGCCATCGTTGATGATGGAGTGATTGGGAATATACCTGCAAATTCAGTGAAGGCATATGCAACATGAGCTGCAGCTGTATTTCCATCCATCGAAACAAATTTTCTTGCCATAATTTTCCTCCTCAATGCAATATTTTTTATTTTATAAAAAACACCGCTAATATTATACTACAACATAATATATTTTTCATCTAAAAAATAAAGGAATTTCGCAAAAAAAGGATATAAAGATAAAAACACATGATTTTTAAAACAAAATTCATATATTAAGAAGGGTGGTTTAGATGAAAGAAGCATATGCACAAATTAATTTAGATGCCATTTTATATAATTATCGGCATTTAAAATGTCAATATCATAAAAATATAATAGCTGTCATCAAAGATGATGCATACGGAGTAGGGGCTGTTTTTGTTGCGAATAAGTTAAAAAATGAAGAAGGCATTATTTTTGCAGTAAAGAATTTTGATGAAGCGATTAAATTACGAAATGCGAATATTTTAAATGAGATATTGGTGTTAGGTGTTTTTGAACAAGAAGATATTATAACTGCGAAAGAGTATCGCTTATCTGTAATTGTGACACATTTAAATCAATTAGAATGGTTAAAAAATCAAAACATTCCTTTTCATTTAAAAATTGATACAGGAATGAATCGTTTAGGACTTTCAATAATGGAGTATAATCAAGCAATTTTAGAAGTTTATCAAAATAAATCTTATCTTTTAAAAGGAATCATGACTCATTTTGCAACGACAGATGAAGATCATCAACAATATGATTTATTTTGCCAATGCTTAGAAAATATCGACACCTCGAATCTTATTATTCATTGTTTTAGTTCCAATTCGATTCGCGATGAAAATAAAACCAATTATGCGCGTATCGGAATGAAATTATATGGATTTTTAGAAAGAAGTGCGATGTTAAAAAATGCAGTTGAAGTGTTTTCACCGATTGTTTTTAAACAAAAAGTGCAAAAAGGAGAAAATGTAGGTTATGATTTTATCTATAAGGCAAAAGAAGATGGATATTTGTATGTTCTTCCTATCGGATATGCAAACGGATGGGGTAGATTCAACAAAAGTCTAGCTTATTTACCATTGCATCGTTTAGAACAAGCGGGTAATATTTCAATGGATTATAGTGTGTATTTTTCAAAAGAAGACATAAAAAAAGATATGATCGTTGAACTAATAGGTCTAAATGCTCCTTTAGAAAAATTAGCTCAATGGAATCATATCTCTATGTATGAAATATTATCTAAATTAAAATTAAAACATATTTATTTATGATATTTTGTGTGATTTAAAATACTATAAGCACGATAGATTTGTTCAAGTAAAAGAATTCGACTGAGTTGATGAGGAAAAGTCATTTTTGAAAAGCTTAAAGCAAAATGAAAAGGAATCGTGGAAGATAATCCATGAGAACTTCCAATTAAAAAAGTTATATCTGAATTTCCTTGTGAATAAATGGTTTCGAGTTTGGTTGCAAAAGTTTCACTATCAAGCATCGTTCCTTCAATTGCTAATTTAATAACAAAACCTTTCAAATGACGAATGATTTCTTTTTCTTCTTCTTTTAATGCTAAAGGAAAAGGAGATAAAGTTGATTCTTTAAGCTCAATAATTTCGATTTTTGAATATTTTGAGATTCTTTTTAAGTACTCATTTGCTGCTTCTGACCAATACTTTTCCTTTAAATTTCCAACACAAACAATTCGAATCATAATGCCACCTCTTGTGTAGCGTTTAAGTAATCAATAATGTATAAAATAGCTCGACAATCTACTAACGAGTTATGGAAATGAGTATCTTCAAAACCTAAATCTGAAGCGACTGCTTTTAAATTAGGATGAGCAGGATGTAATCTTTCTTTAACAATTTCTTGAATATCAAGCCAATTCATATTAAAAGCTGGGTAATGATATTTTTGAAACATTAAATTTAAGATTCGTTTATCAAATTCATAACCATAAGCGTAAATGACATCAGCATCTTTTAAAAGTTGATAAATTTCTTGAATCATACGCCGTTCGCTTATTCCTTCTTTTTTTAATTTAGAAAGGTTTAAATGAGTAAGTCGTTGAACAATAACAGGAATCATATTTACATTTCGGTTGTAAAAATTGATTTCTTTTTTTTCACCATTTTCTATTACAATGGCAGAAAATTGCGTGATTTTTTGCTCACTAGGTTGACGAGCAGAATTTCCTTCAATATCCAATATGACCACTTTTTGAAACTGTAATAGCATGATGAACCCACCTTTAAATTAGTGAACTTTTGTTCCTTCTTTATAAACAGCTAATAAATCAAGTGTATTAGCATCTAAACAAACGATATCTGCTTTTTTGCCACGTGCTAAAACGCCTCTGTCTTTTAAATGTAATGTTTTTGCTTGGTTTGTAGAACTTGCTTTTGCTAAACCAATTAAATCAACATCTGCAAAATCAGCTAAATTCTTAACAGCTTGAGACATGGTAAGTAATGATCCTGCTAAAGGACCTGTAGTTAAATAAGCGGCGCCATCTTTTTTTACAACATCTAATCCACCTAAAACAAAATGATCAGAAGAGGTATGTTTTCCACTTAATGAATCCGTAACAATCATAAAACGATCAGGTCCTACAGCTTTATAGAAAGTGCGAACAACATCACGATTTACATGAATTCCATCTAAAATCATTTCAGTAGATAATTGGTCAAAATAAAGTGCTGCAGTCACCACTCCAGGATTACGATGGTGATGACCACTCATCGCATTATGTGTGTGAGTTGTACTAGATAGACCAAAAGGAATTGCTTTTTCAATTTGTGCAAAAGTCGCATCAGTATGTCCTGCTGAGCAAACAACACCATTTTCGGTAGCAAATTTAATAAATTCAAGCGCATTTTCTTTTTCAGGGGCTAAAGAAATATAACGAACATTTTTCTTAGAAGCCTTAATTAATTTTTGTAATTGTTCAATGCTAGGCTCAGCAATGAATTTTTCATTTTGAGCTCCTTTATATTTTAAAGCAATGTATGGTCCTTCTAAATGAATTCCAAGTAAAGAAGGAATGCTCTTTTTTGCTTGAGCAACGACTTTACATACTTTTGTTAAAGATTTAATATCTGCAGTTAGAGTGGTTGCTAAAAAACTAGTTGTTCCTTCTTCATATAAAGAGTTAGCGATAAGCTTCATTTGTTCTTCGTTTGCATCCATAAAATCATATCCAGCAGATCCATGGATGTGAATGTCAATAAAACCAGGCATTAAAATATTACCTTTTACATCGACTATATCCGTATCATTTCCTTGATATTCTCCTGCGGCTACTTTAACAATTTTCTTGTTAGCAATTTCTAAGTAACCATTTTCAATTACTTTTTTATCTGTTACAATTTTTGCATTTTTTAAAATCATATATATCACCCACCCTAATTATATACTTTTTTTGAAAAATAGAAAGAAAATAAACATAATTTCATGTATAATATACTATGGTGATTAAAATGAAAAAAGTAATTTTCCAAATTTATCCACATTTTATAAAGCGAATGCAACAATTTTATGAAGAAAATGAAAAAGATAGTAAAGCCGATGTTGTATTTGTTGGAGATTCATTAATTGAAATGTATGATTTAAAGACATTTGAGGTGCCTTTTAAGATGATGAATCGAGGAATTGTTAGTGATAAAAGTATGGGCGTATTAACTTCTTTACAAGATCGAGTATTAACTTTAAAACCAAAACTTGTGATTTTACTAATTGGAAGTAATGATATTTGTGATGGTTATTCATTGTTTCAAATTAAAACAAATATAAATGATATTTTAATCGAATTCGAAAAAAATGAAATTACAACGATTTTATTAAATGTTTTACCACCTTGTTATCATAAGGCTAGCCATGTAGATTCAATTTACCCTGATTGTAGAGACATTGTACGAATTAAAGAATTAAATAATCTTTTAAAAGATTTATCATTGCAATTTAAAGATGTGACCCTTTTTGATACATTTTCTTTATTAGCAGATGAATTTCAATCATTAGCGAAGATACTTTAGATGGCGTGCATTTAACTTCAAGCGCTTATCAAAAAATAACAAATCAATTAAAGCCTTTGATAATTCAAAAATTAAGTAAAATTCAGGAGGAAAGAAAATGAATATACTTTTATCTATAAAACCATGGTTAATGATTGCTATCATAATGGTAGTTGTTTTATTAATTTTAGTTATTACTCTTTTGATTGTTAAACATCAAAAGAAGAAAAAAAGTTACCAAGAAGAGCAAAAAATAATCGATAATTATTTTGTGAATATTATTGAATCGGTCGGGACAATTAATAATATTGTTTCTGTATCACATATAGGCTCTCGACTTTCTTTTATATTAAAAGATCAATCCTTATTAAACATTGATAAATTAAAAGAAATTCATATCACAGGAATTGTGAAAACAACGAAAAAAGTAACACTTGTTGTCGGTGAAATGGCTGCAAAATATGCAACGAGTATCCAAAATGAATTAGAAGCTTTAGGTTAAGAATATGAAAAGAGTTGCACAATTTTATAAGGTAAGTTTTGAACAATTTTTATTAGACTGTCAAAAATTATTTCCTAAGTTAAATCAAGAAGAAATTCAAAAAATATATGAGACAATTCTATTGCCTAAAAGAGCTACGAAAGGCTCGGCGGGGTATGATTTTTTTACACCGATTCGTTTTACTTTAAACCCAAAAGAAAACATTCAAATTCCTACTGGTATTCGTGTTCAAATTGAAAATGGCTGGATGTTACAATGTTTTCCAAAAAGTGGACAAGGAACACGTTTTCGTTTACAATTAGATAATACTGTAGGAATTATTGATAGTGATTATTTTTATGCACAAAATGAAGGTCATATATTAGTTAAAATCACGAATGATACAAATGAGAATAAAGTCTTTTCAATCGATCAAAACAAAGCTTTTTGCCAAGGGATTTTTGTGGAATATGGAATTACAATGGATGATTATGTCAATGAAGATCGTATAGGTGGATTTGGAAGTACCAATCAATAATGAGTTAGGAGAATGAAGAATGAAGTTTTATTATGAATTAAAGCATGTATGCAAACAAAGCGGAGCACGATATGGGATATTACATACTCCCCATGGAGATGTAGAAACACCTATTTTTATGCCTGTTGGCACTTTAGCAACAGTGAAAACGATTTCACCAGAAGAGTTATATGCAATGAATGCACAAATTATTTTAAGCAATACGTATCATTGTTGGTTACGACCTGGAGAAGATGTGATTGCTCATGCAGGAGGTCTTCATTCATTTATGAATTATCAAAGACCAATGCTTACCGATTCAGGAGGCTTCCAAGTTTTTTCGCTTTCTAAAAACCGTAAAATTAGTGAAGAAGGAGTGAAATTTAAAAGCCATTTAGATGGCAGCTCTTTATTTTTATCTCCTGAAAAATCAATTGAAATTCAAAATAAATTGGGAGCAGATATTATTATGAGTTTTGATGAATGTCCTCCTTATCCATGTGAATATAGATATATGAAAAATAGTGTGGAAAGAACGCTAAGATGGGCAAAAAGAGGAAAAGAAGCGCATAAAAATGAAAATCAAGCTTTATTTGGAATTATTCAAGGTGGAGAATTTGCTGATTTAAGAAAATATTCAGCTGAAGAAACAGTTAAAATGGATTTTGATGGGTATTCAATTGGTGGAACGAGTGTTGGGGAATCAAAACCTGTCATGTACAAAATGATAGAAGATGCGATTCCTTTTATACCAAGCAATAAACCTCGTTATTTAATGGGAGTAGGAACACCTGAAGATATTTTAGAAGGAGTTTTGCGCGGCATTGATATGTTTGATTGTGTTTTTCCAACAAGAGTAGCTCGTCATGGTGCTTTAATGACATCAACAGGAAAAATTAATATTCGTGATAAAAAATACGAATATGATTTAACTCCTATTGATGAAAATTGCCAATGTTATACATGTAAAAATTATACAAAATCTTATTTGCGTCATTTATATAAATGTGAGGAAAGTTTTGGCAAAAGATTACTTTCTATTCATAATTTGCATTTTTTGCTTGATTTGACCGCTAAAATTAGAAAAGCCATTCAAGAAGATCGTTTCTTGGATTTTAAAAAGGAGTATTTAGATAAATATGGACAAGGAAAACCAACCACTCTTGTTAAGTGAATTTGATTTTGATTTACCGCATGAATTAATTGCACAAACACCTTTATTAAAAAGAGATACATCTCGATTATTAGTTCTTAATCGACAAGACCAAAGTTTAATAGATGATCATTTTTATAACTTAAAAAACTATTTAAAAAAAGGAGATATTTTAGTTCGAAATAATTCCAAAGTATTGCCTGCCCGTTTATTTGGGTATAAACAAGATACAAAAGCACATGTAGAAATTCTACTTTTAAAGCAAAAAGAAAATAATTGTTGGGAATGTTTAGTAAAAGGTTCCAAAAAAGTCAAAAAAGGAACGATTATCATCTTTGATGAAAAATTATTACAAGCCGAAATTCTTGAAAAAAAAGAGAATGGATTATGTGAGATTAAAATGATATATGAAGGTATTTTGATTGAAATTCTCGAAAAATTAGGAACGATGCCACTTCCACCTTATATTAAAGAAAAGTTAAAAGATCAATCTCGTTATCAAACGGTTTATGCAAAAATAGAAGGAAGTGCGGCGGCACCAACCGCAGGATTACACTTTAGCGAAGAATTATTGGAGGCAATTATAAAAATGGGTGTAGAAGTGGTAGATGTGACGCTTCATGTAGGCCTTGGAACTTTTCGACCTGTTGAAGTAGACAAGATAATTGACCACCATATGCATGAAGAATATTATGTGATTGAAGATGAAGTCGCTAAAAAATTAAATCAAGCCAAACAAGAAGGACGTCGCATAATTGGAATTGGAACGACAAGTTGTCGTGTGTTAGAAACGAATTTTAGAAAGCATCATCAATTTGTAGCCGAAGCCGGAACAACCAATATATTTATTTATCCAGGACAGCAAATTTTATCGCTTGATGGGCTTATTACTAACTTTCATTTACCTAAATCTACTTTGATTATGTTAGTTTCTACTTTCGCAAGCAAGGAACTTATCTTTAAGGCTTATTATCATGCAATTGAGGAAAAATATCGTTTCTTTTCATTTGGAGATGCCATGTTAATACTATGAAAAATTATTTAAAAATGTTTCAACAAGAAATATTAAAAATTAAGCAAGAAAATAAAAAGCCCACTTTATTATTGCATACTTGTTGTGCTATGTGTTTTTCGTCAGCGTATATGCAATTAAAAGATTTTTTTCAAATGACCGTTTATTTTTATAATCCAAACATTTATCCAATGGAAGAATATGAAAAAAGAAAAAATGAAGTGCTTCGATTAATTAAATTGTTTAATCAAGAGTATCAAACGAATGTTAATTTTATCGAAGAAAAGGATGATTTTAACTGTTACTTAGAAAAAAAAGTACATGTAAAAGGCTGTATGGATTGTTTTCATTTAAGGCTTTTGAAGTCATTTACATATGCAAATAAAAATCATTATGATTATGTAACTACAACACTAACTGTGGGACGATTAAAAAATTCAATCTTAATGAATCAAATTGCTGAATCTTTACAACCGATGTTTACAAAAACGCATTATTTATATAGTGATTTTAAAAAAAATAATGGAATTGAGATTAGTTTAAATTGTAAAGAAAAATATGGGATTTATGCACAATGTTATTGTGGATGTGAACCTTATTATCATAATAAAAAGACGATATGATTCGATGCATATCGTCTTTTAAATTCTCTGAGTATATTTTAAATTTATTTAATATTTAATTTAACTTCTAAAGCTGTTTCAAACATTCGATCCCAAGGTTGATAATTGTCGATAATTTCGATTGTATGGTGTTCATCTTCAAATAAGTGTTTCACTTCTTCTAATCCTTGGTAAATACGTTTAGATATTGGACCACGAACGCCGTCAATTTGCCCCCAAGAATAGCCTTCTTTGATAATTTCATTGTGAACTTTATGACGAATAATACTCATATATCCAACATCTTCTAAATAACGCAAGGCCATGAAATTATAATGCTTTTGACTAAATCCATATAAAGATTGAATCATTCCATGAGCGAGACAAGTTCCTAAAGTATTTGAACTCGTATTCCAACCAGCATAGGCATTTACTTTATAAAGTAATCCTTTTGTTTTTAATAGAGAAATTAATTCTTTATCTCCACCATTTGCATAAGCTACATCTGCTACAATCACTGGCTTTTTCTTTTCGCATAAATAGTCGATATATTCAACATATTCAATTAAATTGCGATTGATTTGATATTGCATGAAATGTGTATCTTGTAGAACTGCTTCTTGCATATCTTCAAAAGGTAAATTAACCATACATACAAGATCACAATTCACAATATCATGACTAATTCTTCCACCAGCCGATAGAATGTGATATTTTAATGTTTCACTAAAATTACGGTCTTCATAAAGTGGGATAATACTGCCTTCATTACTAGTTGCATAACGAATAAAAATGCCTGGTTTACGATGATGAATATCATTGATAGCACGTGCTAATAAAGAATCTGAAACAGAATCCGCATCTGGATACATATAAGCTTTCGTTTCTAAATGGGAGGCAGCAATTTCAGCACGAATGCGCATTTGATCTTTAGCCGTATAACCATAAGGAGCACTATCATCTTGAGGAATGACTAAAAAATCAATGGTATTATCTTTAACTAAATCTAATGTTTTGATATTCATCGTTGTGTTTAAATAGCGACGATCTAAATAGTCTTTTACATAGTCGTTATAATTATTTTTATTTAAAAATTCTACAAATGAACTT
>CAJJXN010000046.1 GCA_905197115.1 uncultured Bacillota bacterium
TTCGAACCCGTGAATGCATGCGTGAAAGGCATGTGAGTTAAGCCACTTCTCCAACAGGCCACATGGCGCCTTGTGAGGGACTTGAACCCACGACCTACCGGTTAACAGCCGGTTGCTCTACCGATTGAGCTAACAAGGCAAACTATATATCGTTTGTTATATAGCGCTTGTATATAATAGCATAAAAAAATATAGTATTCAAGAGGTAAATTGCAAAAAAATAAAAAAAATTTTTTTATAAAAAACAATTCATGCTGTATTTTATTTTTTAATAATTGTATACTAAAAATAAATGAAAGGGATGATTTAAAAATATGCTAAGAGTCATCTTATCCACATTGATTTGTGGAACACTTTTTACTTGTATTGGATATCTAATTGCTATCTTTACTAAAAAAGAAAATAAACGGACAACTAGTTTTTTGTTAGCTTTTGCTTCAGGAAGTATGTTAAGTATTGTTTTTATTGATTTATTTCCTGAGTTAATAGAAATTAGTCAAAATTTTAAAATGGGAATTTATATAGCTCTATTTTTAATTCTTGTATTTTATTTGTTAATTTTTTATCTACATCAATTATTTGATCATTGTCATCATAAAGGTGAAGATTGCCATATAGACGAAGAACATCATATATGTCATGATCGTGCACATGCACATCAATTTGTTGAATCCATTGAACATCATGCATCTTTTTTACAAGCAGGATTAATTTTATTTTTTGCAATGTGTATTCATAATTTCCCTGAGGGGATTTCTTTGGGTGTCACTTTTTCTTTGAGCAAAATGAGTGGATATACTTTTGCTTTACTCATTGGAATTCATAATATTGTAGTTGGATTTTCTATGACCCTACCATTTTTACACTCAAAGATGAAAAAAATAAATATTTTATGGATTGTTTTATTAAGTACTTTGCCTTTACTTATAGGATCTATTTTAGGATTTTATTTTGGAGGTTTAAATAACATTGTATTATTGATTGTTATGTCTTTTTCGATTGCTGCTATTTTATATGTCGTATTTACCGAGTTGATTCCACAAGCCTATTATATGACTAAATCAAAATATATATCTTTATTTTTATTAGTAGGGATATTAATAAGTGGATTATTAATTTTAATTTAGGGTATCGATTATGCATTTTGTTAAAGTAAAAGGAATTTTGTCTTCCAAAAATGGAATGAATCTATATCGTGGGTGTAGTCATGGATGTATTTATTGCGATTCAAGAAGTGATTGTTATCAAATGAATCATTGCTTTGAAGATATTGAAATAAAAGAAAATGCAATAGAATTATTAGAATATACTTTAAGAAAAAAACAAAAGAAAGCAATGATTGGAACGGGTAGTATGGCAGATCCTTATCAGCCTATTGAACTTTCTTTAAAAATGACGAGAAAATCGATGGAATTAGCGTACAAATATGGATTTGGGTTTACATTCATTACAAAGAGTACGTTATTTTTAAGAGATTTAGATTTGCTTATTAAATTAAATAAAGATACACGTTGCGTAGTGCAAATGACTTTAACAACTATAAACGATGATTTATGTAAGAAAATTGAACCTAATGTAGATGTAACTTCTAAAAGAATACAAGCACTCCACATATTAAAGAATCATCAAATTCCAACCATTGTATGGATGAGTCCTTTTTTGCCTTTCATTAATGATACAAAAGAAAACTTATTGGGTTTATTAGATGCATGTTTAAAAGCCAATGTAAAGGGGATTTTTAATTTTGGTATAGGATTAACCTTAAGAGAAGGTAACAGAGAATATTTTTATCAAAAATTAGATGAGTTGTTTCCAGGATTGTCAAAAAAATATGAAAATAAATTTAAAAATCAATATGAATGTAGCAGTGAACATCACAATGAGTTAATGAAATTATTTATTGATTTTTGTGAAAAAAATAAAATGATGTACAAAATTGATGAGATTTTTGCTTATTTACATTATTTTCCTCAAAACGAACAATTATCTTTGTTTTAAACACGTCAACTTTATTTTTAAAAATGGTTGACATGAAAAGTAAAACATGATACTTTTATATTCGTTTGGAGGGAATACTATGCCTTTAAAAAATAAATTATCAAGTCATGAATTAATTTTAAACATGGTATACATAGCTTTATTTGTCGTTTTAATCACGATTTGTTCATGGATATCCATTCCTATGCAAGTACCATTTACTTTACAAACTTTAGCCGTATTTGCCACAATTGGAATGTTAGGTGGAAAAAAAGCGACAATTGTTATTTTAATATACATCTTACTTGGAATGGTTGGTTTACCTGTGTTTTCAAATTTTCAAGGTGGATTTGGAGTCATATTTGGAAGTACAGGCGGATACATTATTGGATTTTTATGTATTACCTTACTTTGTTGGTTAATTCAAAAGTGGATTCAAAATAAACTGGTTGCCATGATTGTTGGAATGGGAATAGGCATGATATTAATGTATGCTTTTGGAACGATATGGTTTATGCATGTTTATATGCAAAACACAGGGAAAATTACCTTATGGACAGCTTTAGGATGGTGTGTATTTCCATTTATAATACCTGATTTAATTAAAATGGTCATTGCAATCATTGTGTCATTACGATTAAGTAAATATGTTAAAATAAAAACCAAATAGCGTATAAATCTATTTGGTTTTTTTAACGCGTATGGAGATTTCCCCACTATTTAATATATCCATTTCATTTTTCTCATTTTGAATAATTAAAGCGCCTTTTTTGTCAATATCTAAAACTTTTCCTATAAATGTTTGATTATTGTGAGTATAAGTAATTTCTTGGTTTAAAACCATTGAATATTTTTTATACTCTTCCATAAAGTGATGATTATTTTTTTCAAAAAGCATTAACTCATTCGTGATTTCAGCAATCAAGTGATTTTTATATCCCTTTTTGCAATCTAAAAATCCAATGACATCTTTTAAATTTTCAGGCACTTCATTTGGATAAAGATTAATTCCAATGCCAATAATGACGTGTTGAACAGTATTTGATTCAAAATCAGAAATGGCTTCTGTTAATATACCACATATTTTTTTTTCTTGGTAAAACACATCATTTACCCATTTAATTTGGCAAGTTTGATGATAAATTTTTTCGATAGCTTTTTGAACACATAAGGCAGCATAACAAGTAATATTTACGATGTTATCAAATGATTGATGAGGAGAAAAAACAAAAGTCATATAAATTCCATTATCTTTTGGAGAATAAAATGATTTTCCTTGACGGCCTCTTCCACCGACTTGCTGCTTAGCTAATACCAAAAAAGAAGAATTTGGATTGCTTTGGCTCAATAATCTTTTTGCTTCATTATTGGTAGAATCTACTTCATCATATATAAATATATCTAAATTTGGTTGTATTAAATGTTGCTTAATTAAGTTAGAAGATAGATTATCATAATTATCATTCATTCCATATCCGTTTTTTGAACTTATAATAGGATATTGTTCTTTTTTTAAAATTTGAATTGTTTTCCAAATTGCATTGCGGGAAACATGAAATTGATTTGCTAAATCTTGTCCTGAAAAAAAAGTATTAGGATGATTTTCTAATTCAATTAAAATCTTTTCTTTTAAAGACATATATATCCTTCTTTCTTATCTTATTTTATCATAACATAATTGAATAAAAAAATAGAAGAGTAAGCAATAAAAATGCTATAATTAACATATTAAAGAATAAGGTGATGAAAATGGATTTAAAAGAAAAGAAATTGACCTCAAAAGAAATATATAAAGGTAAAATTATTGATGTATATTGTGATCAAGTCTTATGCCCAAATGGAAACATTTCAACGCGCGAAGTGGTTCGGCATTGCAAAGCAAGCTGTATTTTAGCTTTTTTACCGAATGGAAAAGTATTATTAGAAAAACAATATCGTTATCCATATGATGAAATCTTATATGAACTGCCCGCTGGAAAGGTTGATGAAAAAGAAGATTGTAAAGAGGCGGCTTTGCGTGAATTAGAAGAAGAAACAGGTTATAAAGCGCATCAAATTCATTATTTAGGATGTATGTATCCAACCTGTGCCTATACGGATGAAGAGTTGCATTTATATGTTGCTACGGATTTGATAAAGACAAAACAAAATTTAGATGAAAATGAAAGTGTAGAAGTTTTAGAAGTCTCTTTTAAAGAATTATTAGATTTGATTCAAACAAACCAATTAAAAGATGCCAAGTCTATATGTGCTGTTCAACTTTATTTATTGAAAAATCACAAAATAATATTGTAATTCAAATTGACAATTCAAATAATTATGATTAAAATAAATAAGTAATAAACTCGTGAGGGAGTAATTAACGTATTCAATACGGGACAAAGTCAACATCCTGGTTGGTTAAAGTAAGAATCAATCTGGCTTGTCTTAAATAATGAGACTCATGTATTGCATTTTTGCTATACATGATTTATGTTTGAAACATTCAAAACTCAGGTATAGTAAATGTAGCCTGAGTTTTTTATTTGAAAAGGAGTGATGAAAATGAAAGAATATTTACAAAACATTGAGGAAGTATTAAAACAAAATGAAACGAGTGAGACAGGTATTAGCACAACGCAAGCTCAAGAAAAATTCAATAAGTATGGTAAAAACAAATTAGCCGAAGGAAAGAAAACACCTTGGATTGTTCGATTTTTAAAAGAGTTAGCTGATCCTATGGTAATTATTTTAATTATTGCCGCAATCGTATCTTTATTTACTGCACTTTATGCGCATGAATCATTTGCCGATGTTATTATCATAATGGTAGTTGTATTGATTAATGCAATTTTAGGAGTAGTCCAAGAAAGTAAAGCCGAAAAAGCAATTGAAGCATTACAAGAAATGTCAAAAGCGACTACAAAAGTAATGCGTGATCAACAAGTATGTGTTTTAAAAAGTGAAGAATTAGTACCTGGTGATATCATTTTATTAGAAGCTGGAGATGCAATTCCAGCAGATGCAAGAATCATTGAATGTGTCAGTTTAAAAGTAGAGGAAGCAGCTTTAACCGGTGAATCTGTTCCTGTTGAAAAGCAAAGCGAAACTTTAATTCAAGATGATGATAAAGAAATATTATTAGGAGATCGTAAAAACATGCTTTATATGGGAAGTAATGTTGTTTATGGTCGAGCAAAAGCAGTCATTGTCGCAACAGGAATGGAAACTGAAATGGGTAAAATTGCTTCGGCGTTGACTTTAGCAAAAGAAGAATCCACGCCATTACAAAAGAAATTAAATCAATTAAGTAAAATGCTTAGTATTTTAGTTTTAGCGATTTGTGTGGTTATTTTTGCAGTTGATTTATTACGTGCAGATAAAATTACAACTAATTCTATTTTATCAACCTTTATGATTGCTGTAAGCTTAGCGGTGGCAGCTATTCCTGAAGGTTTGGCAGCTGTTGTCACCATTGTATTAAGTATTGGTGTGACAAATATGTCTAAAAAGAATGCAATTATTCGTAAATTAACAGCCGTTGAAACACTTGGATGTACCCAAATTATTTGTAGTGATAAAACAGGAACTTTAACGCAAAATAAAATGACAGTTGTTCAACATTCCACAACCGATGAACCGCTTTTAGGATTAGCTATGAGTTTATGTAACGATGCTGAAATTGATGATAAAGAAGGTGTTGTAGGTGAGCCAACAGAATGTGCACTTGTTCAATATGGCTTGTCTTTACAATTACATAAATCCAAACTAAAAGAAATGTATCCACGAATTGGAGAAGCTCCTTTTGACAGCAATCGTAAAATGATGTCAACAGTTCATAAAGATAAGGATGGAAAATTGATTCAATTTAGTAAAGGTGCACCCGATGAAGTTTTAAAGAAATGTAGTCATATTTGGCTAGATGGAAAAATGCAAGAGTTAACACAAGAGCATAAAAAACAAATTTTAGATAAAAATCATGAAATGGCTAATCAAGCATTACGGGTGTTATGTGCAGCCATGAAAGATTATGAAGTGGAGCCAAATTATACGGCTGATTCATTAGAAAATAACTTATGTTATATTGGTTTAGTAGGAATGATTGATCCAATTCGAGAAGAAGTGAAAGATGCAATTGTCGAATGTAAAGAAGCTGGTATCAAACCAATTATGATTACAGGTGACCATAAGGATACTGCAATTGCAATTGCGAAACAATTAGGTATTATTGAAGATGCTTCACAAGCTATAACAGGTGCAGATTTGAATCAATTAAGTGATGAAGAACTTTTAAAAAATATTACAAAATATGCAGTCTATGCCCGAGTTCAGCCAGAACATAAAGTACGCATTGTTAAAGCATGGAAACAAATGGGAAAAATTACGGCTATGACAGGAGATGGAGTAAATGATGCACCATCTATCAAAAATGCTGACATTGGCATAGGCATGGGGATTACCGGTACGGATGTAACAAAAAATGTTTCAGATATGGTATTAGCAGATGATAATTTTGCCACTATAGTATCTGCTGTTGAAGAAGGTAGAAGAGTATATGACAATATTCGCAAATCCATTCAATTTTTACTTTCTTCGAATATGGCGGAAGTTTTGTCCATTTTTATTTCAACTTTAATTGGCTTTACCATTTTAAAACCAGCGCATTTATTATGGATTAATTTGATTACTGACTGTTTACCAGCGATTGCTCTTGGAATGGAAGAAAGTGAAGAAGGAATCATGAAACGTTCTCCAAGAGGAACGAAAGAAGGTATTTTTTCAGAACATATGTGGGTTGATATTGCGCTACAAGGCTTTATTATTGCTGGCATAACCATTTTAGCTTATTTAGTTGGATGCTATTTAGGAGATACGCATCAATTTGCTTTCGTCAATAGTGAAGATGGAATGACAATGGCCTTTTTAACTTTATCTTTAGTAGAAATTTTCCATTCATTTAATATGCGTTCTCGTAAAAAGTCCATTTTTAGTATTAAAAAACAAAATAAACTTTTATGGCTTTCAGCAATAGGAGCGTTAATCTTGACAACAGCAGTGATTTATATCCCATTTTTATCCAATGCTTTTGGTTTTAAACATATTAATCTTTTAGAATATTGCGTAGCTATTTTACTTGCTTTTTCAATTATCCCGATTGTGGAAATTATCAAATTAATTCAAAGAAAAATATCAAAAAAAGTATACTAAAAGCATACATTGAAAAGAGGTGGAACAATGAGCATATTTGAATTGTTTGTTTTGGCATTTGCATTAGCAATGGATGCCTTTGCGGTTTCAATAACAAAAGGTTTGTCTTTATCCAAGATGAATTGGAAAAAAGCATTGATTACAGGTTTATATTTTGGTGTTTTTCAAGCAATTATGCCCTTAATTGGCTTTTTATTAGGAAGTCAATTTGACCATTTGATAAAAGATATTGATCATTGGATTGCTTTCGCCTTATTAGTTATATTAGGAATTAAAATGATGATTGGTAGTAAAGAAGAAGAGGTTGATAACTCTTTTTCATTTAAAACAATGAGTATATTAGCTATTGCTACCAGCATTGATGCCTTAGCTGTAGGAATAACATTCTCTGTGTTAGATACTTCAATATGGTTAGCAATTAGCATTATAGGAAGTATTACATTTGTTCTTTGTGTAGTAGGAGTAAAAATTGGGAATGTATTTGGTGGTCGTTATAAAAATATTGCCGAGAAAATTGGTGGAATTATCTTAATTTTAATTGGAATCAAAATCTTATTAGAACATTTAAATATTTTTTAATAGAGGGAGACCTCTATTTTTTATTGACAGTTATTAAGAATTTCGTTATAGTATAATAGTTAAAATTTTTTAACTATTATGAATGGAGGTTTTAAAATGATTAAAGATACGTTTGAAGTCATTTATCGAAATTACAAACTTCATTTTTATAAAGAAATATTTAAAAAATTAAATCATCATGAAGTGACCTTGACGGCACTTGATTTTTTTTGTTTAGAAACAATTTATTTATTAAAGGAACCTACGATGAGCGAGTTTGCAGATTTTTTAGAAATTTCTTTGCCAAACGCGACTTATAAAATTAAGAATTTAATAAAAAAAGGGTATGTAAAAAAAGAAATAAGTGAAGTTGACAAGCGAATTTGTCATTTGAAATTGACGGATAAGTTTAAACATTTCTATGAAGATAGTGATTATTCAGGAATGTTTTTTATTGAGAGAATAAAAAAGGTTTTTTCAAATGAAGAATTGGATCATTTATATATGATGCTAAAACTGATTGTCGAAAAAATAAATTTAAGAGAGGAGTAAAAATGTATGAGAAAAAGAATTGTTGCCGATTCATCTTGTGGAATTTCAATTGAAGAAGGGAAAAAAATAGGTGTTGAAATTTTGCCTTTAATTATTAATTTTGGGAAAGAAAGTTATCGTGATATTTTAGACATTAATAACGAAATGTTTTATGAAAAGTTAAAAACATGCCCTGATTTTCCAACAACGAGTCAACCCCCATTTGAAGATTTATTAAATCTATTTGAAGATGCAAAGAAAAATCAAGATATATTGTTTTTATTAGTTTTATCTTCTAAAATTTCTGGTACATATCAAAGTGCTTTACTAGCAAAAGAAACGATAGGGTACGAAAATATTTATATTATTGATAGTTTAGCAACAATACAAATTTTTAAATTACTTGTTTTAGAAACCGTGAAAATAAAAGATTTAATGGAACCACAAGCGGTAGTTGACCATATCGTTTCTTTAAGAAAAAGAACTCGTTTAAAAGCAGCAGTCGATACTTTAGAGTATTTTTGTAGAGGAGGAAGAGTCAGTAGAACCAGTGCATTTTTTGGAGATCTTTTAAATATCAAACCTTTAATTGCGATTGATAAAGAAGGTTATATTGTAGCTTATGATAAAAAGCATGGTTTAAATAAAGCTCTTAATTTTATTGTTGAAGAAGCCAAAAATGATGATATAGATGAAAATTATCCAATTTATTTTGGATATTGCATGGATGATAGTGGCTGCGATCGTTTAATTGAAAAAGCCAAAGAAAAATTGAATGTAAAAGAATATACAAAAGAAGATATCAGTCCAGTGATTGGTGTACATGTTGGAACGAATGCTGCCATTTTAGTATATGTTTCCAAAAAGGAGATTTAAAATGTATAAAGCAATCTTTTTTGATTTAGATGGAACGCTTTTAGGCATGAATGAAGAACAGTTTTTAAAATTATACTTTCAAGCAATGATTGAATATTGCTATCAACATCAATTAGATGGGAAATTAATTGTTAAAGTAATTGAATTAGGAACGGTAGCGATGATTCAAAATCAAGGAACCATTACAAATGAAAATATATTTTGGAAAACGTTTGAAGAAAACACTTCATATCTAAGAAAAGACGTAGAAGATATTTTAAATCAATTTTATACAACTGATTTTATAAAAGTAAAAGAAAGTTGTTATCTTCGAAAAGAAAGCCCTGAAATTATCAAGATTTTAAAAGAAAAAGGGTATCACTTGTATTTAACAACGAATCCTCTTTTTCCCAAAGCTGCTACTTTACAAAGAATTAAGTGGGCCAATTTAAATGTTAATGATTTTGAAATAGTGACAACTTATGAAAATTCATCTTTTTGCAAACCAAATCTAAAATATTATCAAGAAATAATGAATCAGTATCAATTACAACCTCAAAATGTCTTAATGATTGGTAACGATGCAATAGAAGATGGTATTATTCAAAAATTAGGGGTAGATTGTTATTTATTATCGGATACTTTATTAAATAAAAAAAATATAGAAATAAAGGCAACTTATTTTACAAATATTCAAGGTTTATTGGAATTTGTAAAAACTTTGCCTCATATAGATGAATAGAACTTATAGTTCTATTTTTTTTAAAAAATGAGATATAAAAAAATGTAAACGTTTTCATAAAAAAAGTGTTTGTATTTTAAAAATGAATGTGTTAAAATTATATCGGTAAAAAAATACTGATAGAGAGGTGAGAAAATGTCAAACCAAGAAGCAATCGTTTTAAGACCGATATCTAAAAATCAATTGCGTAGATTGCCTATTTATTTAACTTTTTTAAAAAAGTTAGAGGAAGAAGGGGTAGAATTTGTTTCGGCTCAAAAGATTGCGACGGCTTTGAACCTAAATGAAGAATTAGTACGAAAAGATATTGCTTTAATTAGTAGCCATGAAGGAATTCCAAAAGTTGGAAGAAAAATAGAACGACTCATTTTGGATTTGGAAAAATATTTGGGTTATGATGATACAACATCGGCTATTTTAGTAGGAGTAGGACATTTAGGGAAAGCATTACTATCTTATAAAGGGTTTGAAAGTTATGGCTTAGACATTTTAACCGCTTTTGATATTGATCCAAAGATGATAGGCACTGAGATTGCAAATAAAAAAATATTTGGTATGGAAAAAATAAAATCATTAGTCCCTCGCTTAAATGCTCACATTGGAATTATTACTGTTCCTGAAGAGTATGCTCAATCTGTATGTGATTTACTCATTGAAAGTGGGATTAAGGCAATATGGAATTTTGCTCCCATTCATTTAAAAGTGGACAATTCCATTATTGTTCAAAATGTGAATATGGCTTCTTCTTTAGCCATCTTGTCACATCAATTAAAAGAAAAAGAATTAATTAAAAATAGGAGGAAATAAGTATTATGGAAGAAAAGAAAGTAAATACGGAAGCAGTTGAAGAAGTAAATCAACTTGTCAAAAAAGGATTAAAAGCTTTAGATGAATTTCGTATGTTAAATCAAGAACAAGTAGACTACATTGTAGCTAAATGTTCAGTTGCTGCGTTGGATAAACACGGTGAATTAGCAGTTGCTGCAGTAGAAGAAACCAAAAGAGGTGTATTTGAAGATAAAGCAACCAAGAATCTTTTTGCATGTGAATATGTTGTAAATAATATGCGTCATTTAAAAACTGTAGGTGTAATTAGTGAAAACCCAGTTACAGGAATTACAGAAATTGCTGATCCAGTTGGAGTTATTTGTGGTATTACACCAACAACAAACCCTACTTCAACAGTAATTTTTAAAGCCTTAATTTCATTAAAAACAAGAAATCCAATTGTCTTCGCTTTTCACCCATCTGCACAACAATGTTCAAAATTAGCGGCACAAGTCGTTTATGATGCAGCTGTTGCAGCTGGAGCACCTAAAAATTGTATTCAATGGATTGAACATCCTTCCATGGATGCAACTTCAGCATTAATGAATCATCCAGGAATTGCCACAATTTTAGCAACTGGTGGAAATGCAATGGTAAAAGCTGCTTATTCTTGTGGTAAACCAGCAATGGGTGTTGGTGCAGGAAATGTTCCAGCTTATATCGAAAAAAGTGCAAATATTAAACAAGCTGTAAATGATATTGTTATGTCAAAAGCTTTTGATAATGGTATGATTTGTGCTTCAGAACAAGCAACCATTATTGATAAAGAAATATATGATGAAACGGTCGCTGAATTTAAAAAATATGGTGTTTATTTTGTAAATAAAGAAGAAAAAGCAAAACTAGAACAATTTGTGTTTGGTTGTCAAGCGAATCAAGAAGGCTGTGAATTAGCTCGATTAAATAACAACGTTGTTGGTAAACCAGCCACTTGG
>CAJJXN010000047.1 GCA_905197115.1 uncultured Bacillota bacterium
TCTTGTTCTGACCCACCACTTTGAATCAAAATTAAGGAAAGATCTGCCATGTAAAGCTTATCTAATTCTACAATTTTTATTTCTATATCTAAATTATCACTTAATTGAGCAATTAAATTAGAAGTTTCTTGATTGATTCCTTCTTTTTGATGTAAAGAAGACACAACGGGATAAACATGAATACGCATTAAATACACCTCTTTTATTGATTTTATTATACCATTCCCTTAAAACGATGAAAATAAAAAAATCCTTCAAATAGAAAATTCCACTTGAAGGATGTATGATTTTATTTCGATTAAAAATTATAAAAATGCAAATTTCACTACAAAGTTAAGTACAAATAATCCTGCTAAAACATACATAATCCAATTAACTTCTTTGTGACGTTTAGCAAATAGCATCATTGCTACATAGAAAATAAAGCCAAAAGCAATACCTTCTGAAATCGAATAACAAAGAAGCATAGAAAGAATGGTAATAAATGCAGATGCAACCGTAATTTTATCATCCCATTCGATATTTTTTAAAGAAGCAAACATCATTGCTCCAACTAATACTAATGCCATTGAAGTAGTTGCTGAATTTGTAAAAATCGAAAATACTGGGAATAAAACAATTGATAAGAAGAATAATACACCTGTTACACAAGCAGCTAACCCTGTACGAGCACCACTTTTTACACCTGTTGAAGATTCTACAAATGAAGTAACAGTTGAAGTTCCTAAAACAGCACCAGCAACTGTACCAACAGCATCAGCAATCATTGCCTTGTTTCCATCAACTAATTCACCTTTTTCATCCACTAAACCTGCATCTTGACCAACGGCTACTAAAGTACCAGCAGTATCAAAGAAATCTACAAATAAGAATGTAAAGATAACTGCATAAGCTTCTGGTTTAGCAAAAACAGTTTTAAAACCACTAAAACATCCGCCAAAAATATTTTTGATGTCAGAAATTGATTCATTTGTTCCAAAATGTGGGAATGAATTCATAATATCTGCATTAAATCCACCTAATTTAAATACATAGAAAATAAATAAACCAATTAAAGCAGTCACAGCCATAGAAATAATAACAGCAAAACGACTCGCTTTATTTTTCATAGCATATAAGCAAAAAGCAAGTACAATTCCAAATAATCCTAAATATACAACTGGAGCAGGGCTACCATTTAAAGTTACAAAAGTACCTGCTGGATCTGCAATAATAATTCCGGCATTTTTTAAGCCAATAAAAGCAACGAAACCACCAATACCAGCACCAATTGCCAATTTTAAGTTCTTTGGAATCGCATTAATAATTTTTTTTCTAACACCTGTTAACGAAATAATTAAGAATAAAATTCCACTTATAAAAACACATGCTAAACATTCTTGCCAACTAAATCCTAAACCACCACATACGGTAAATGCCATTAAAGCATTTAGTCCCATACCAGCCGCCAATCCAATAGGGTAATTTGCTATCAATCCCATTAAAATAGTAGCAATGCCAGCTGCTAAAGCAGTAGCTACAAATACAGCTGCATAACCCATTCCTGTAATGCTTAAAATTCCGGCATTAACTGGCAAAATATAAATCATTGCCAAAAAAATTACAAGTCCACCCATTAACTCACGGCCAATAGTTGAACCACGTTCGGAAATCTTGAAGAATTTATCAATTTTTCCTAAAAAACCTGTCTTCTCTGTCGTCTCTGTTTTCATATTTTTCCCCCTGTTTAAATTTGTTAAAGTTAGGCAAAAAACAAAAAAAGGTCTTAAGATTTGAAATCCTAAGACCTAGCAAACAACAACAAAAAATTTGCTAAGATCGTAGTCTCATCATTTAAGGTGATGAGGTAGAGACTTTCAAACCATATTATTGAATTTATACGACCTATCCTTAACATCTTTATTATAAACATTTTTTTATTTATAAAGCAATAAATATTTTTTTGAAAGCGTTTGCAAATTTTAAAAAAAGACATATATGTCTTTTTAAAGATAATCAACAAAAAAAGAATGATATCTTTTGTATCATTCTTTCTTAATATTTTACTATTTTTTATTTTCTTCAATATAATTCAATAAATGATAAATTAATCGTATATCTTTTTCATCATAAGTCTTTAATGATAAAGATGAGTCATCATCAAGCCCTAAAATATAATCTGTTGTTGTGTGAAATAATAAAGCTAATTCGACAATTTTTTGTGTGCTTGGGATAGATACTCCCATTTCCCACGCATTCACACTCGAACGAGTGATATTTAATATTTTAGCTAGTTTTGCTTGCGACAATCCTTTTTGTTCTCTTAAAGTCTTAATCCGATCTGCTGCTATAATAACCAATAATATCACCTCTTATGTATAGTATAGCCAACAATCAAAGATTATGAATTATCTTGCTTGACTATTTAAAACTTACGAATTAATTCTTTTATTCTCTCATCTTTATAACATAGTTATAAACTATAGAAAAAAAGTTTGACTTTAAAAAAATAAATTAGTAAAATATGAATGGTAAGATTTCTTTTTAGAAAAGGTATCTAAAAAGTAATTTTATCTTTTTTTAATACATTTTAACAGAAAGGATGATTGAATGAGAAAAGTATTATCATGTATCGGAAAATACAAAAAATATGCGATTTTAACGCCCATTTTTGTCATGCTTGAAGTTATTGGGGAAGTAGCAATTCCAATGTTTATGGCCGAAATGATCAATGAAGGTATTAATAAAGGCAATATGGATGTCGTTATTAAAACAGGTATTATCATGGCTGTATTAGCCATTTTTTCTTTAATCTTTGGCGTCTTATCAGGACAGATGGCTGTTAAGGCTTCAACGGGATTATCAGAAGGAATCCGCCAAAAAGAAATGGAAAAAATCCAAGAATTTTCTAGCGCTAATATTGATAAATATTCGACTGCTTCTTTAATTACACGTTTAACTACGGATATCACGTATGTGCAAATGGCTTTCCAAGTATCCATTCGAATGTCTGTAAGAGCTCCTTTTATGCTTATTTGCTCAACGATTATGGCATTCACTTTAAACGCTTCTTTAGCTACGATGTTTTTAGCTGCCATTCCAATTTTAGGCATTGCTTTATTTGTAATTGCGCGGAGTGCTTATCCTAAATTTAATTTTATGCTTCATCGTTATGATGACATGGAATCAGCTATTCAAGAAAATTTAATTTCGATTCGTACCGTCAAAGCTTTTGTTCGTAAAGATTATGAATCACAAAAGTTTAATGATACATCTGATGCTGTAAATAATGCCTCATTAAAGGCTGAAAAAATCTTGTTATTTAATAACCCTGTTATGCAATTTGTGATGTATACTTGTATGTTACTTGCCGCTTGGTTTGGTGCTCAATTTGTTATAAAAGGGCCAATGAAAACTGGCGATTTAATTAGCTTTATTAGTTTTATTCAACAAATTTTATTTTCTTTAATGATGATTTCTATGGCTGGTGTAACCATTGTTATGGCTTCTTCTTCATTTAAAAGAATTAGTGAAGTCATAAATGAAGAACCTGAAATTAAAGATGCTGAAAGCGATCAAATTATGGAAGATGCTTCAGTAATTTTTAAAGATGTGGAGTTTAGTTATAACAAGAATGCAAAGCGACCTGTTTTATCTAACATCAATTTAAGTATTGCTTCTGGAGAAACGATTGGAATTATTGGTGGTACAGGATCTTCTAAAACTTCCTTAGTTCAATTAATTGCACGCTTGTACGATGTAACAGCAGGTGAAGTCATTGTTGGTGGTCATAATGTAAAAGAATATAAATTAGAAACTTTACGTAATGAAGTAGCCATGGTTTTACAAAAAAATGTACTTTTTAGTGGAACAATTAAAGAAAATTTAAAGTGGGGAAATGAAAATGCAAGTGATGAAGAAATTATTCAAGCTTGTAAAGATGCACAAGCCTATGATTTCATTATGTCTTTTCCTCATCAATTTGAAACTGAATTAGGACAAGGTGGAGTCAATGTTTCTGGTGGTCAAAAACAACGTTTATGTATTGCTAGAGCTTTATTAAAAAAACCTAAAATTATTATTTTGGATGATTCAACAAGTGCAGTAGATACTGCTACGGATAGTAAAATTCGTGCTGCATTTAAAGCGAATTTAAAAGATACCACTACTTTTATCATTGCGCAACGCATTACTTCTGTAGCCGATGCAGATCGAATTATCGTATTAGATAAAGGACAAATTGTTGCGCTTGGATCCCATGAAGAACTTCTAAAAACTTGTGCAATTTATCAAGAAGTTTACACTTCTCAACAAAAAGGGGTGATGGAATAATGAAAAAAGAAAAAAATAAAGTATCCCGTAAGAATCGACCTAAAAATTTAAAACAAACCATTCAACGTTTATTCGTTTACATTCGACCTTTTAAAGTTCGTTTTGCATTTGTCGTAATTTTCGTTATTTTATCTTGTGGTGCCAATGTTGCAGGAGTTTATTTTTTAAAACCTTTAATTAACAATTATATTTCACCTTATATTGGGCAACAAAACCCAGATTTATCCAATTTTGTCAATGCTTTAATGTTAATGGCTTGTATTTATATGATTGGCATTATTTCTACTTATATGTATAATCGTCTAATGATGACGATTTCCTTAAAAGTATTAAACAATATTCGAAAAGATATTTTTACAAACATGCAACAATTACCGATTTCTTTCTTTGATAAACATCCTCATGGCGAAATTATGTCTACTTTTAACAATGACGTAGATGCGATTCGTGAAATGATGAGTCAAGGAATCCCTCAAATTATCAATAGTTTAGTTATGATTGTGTCTGTGTTCACAATAATGGTTATATTAAGTCCTATTTTAACTTTATTGGTAGTAGTTATGTTAGCAACTATGATATTAATCGTTAAAAATGTGGGCGCACGCTCTCGAAAATACTTTCAAAAGCAACAAAAAGAAATTAGTAAAACAAATGGTTATATTGAAGAAATGATTGAAGGACAAAGAGTTATTAAAGTTTTTTGTCGCGAAAAAAGAATTACAGAAGATTTTAAATCTTACAATGGCAATTTAAGAGAAGCTTCTTATTATGCTAACTCTTATGCTATTATGCTTTTCCCAATTATGGGTAATTTAAGTTATTTACTATATGTTATTACTGCTTTGGTCGGTGCTGCTTTAGCCATTAAAGAAATTGGTGGCTTGGACTTAGGAACTATTGCTAGCTTCTTACAATTTACTCGCTCTTTTGGACAACCAATTAATCAATTATCTCAACAATTTAACTCTATCTTTATGGCTTTAGCGGGAGCCGAAAGAGTTTTTGGCATTATTGATGAACAAAAAGAATTAGATGAAGGCTATGTAGGACTAGTAAATGCTACAAAAGATGAAAATGGAAATATCATCGAAAGTGAAAAAAGAACTGGTATTTGGGCTTGGAAACATACCCATCAAGATGGCACTACAACTTATATCGAATTGAAAGGTGATGTCGTATTTGAAGACGTAACTTTTGGTTATGTACCAGAAAAAATAATTTTAAAAGATTTAAATTTATATGCTCGCCCTGGTCAAAAAATTGCCTTTGTAGGCTCAACGGGTGCTGGAAAAACTACAATCACCAATTTAATTAATCGTTTTTATGAAATTCAAGGCGGCAAAATTCGATATGACGGAATTAATATTTCTAAAATTAAAAAAGATGATTTAAGAAGATCTCTAGGTATGGTTTTACAAGATACGCACTTATTTACGGGCTCAGTAAAAGAAAATATTCGTTATGGAAAACTAAATGCTACGGATGAAGAGGTTTATGAAGCAGCAAGAATTGCTAATGCAGAAGATTTTATTTTAAAATTACCTCAAGGTTATGACACCATTTTGACTGCTGATGGAACAAATTTAAGTCAAGGTCAAAGACAATTACTTGCCATTGCAAGAGCCGCTATTGCAAATCCTCCTGTATTAATTTTAGATGAAGCAACTTCTAGTATTGATACACGTACCGAAGCTTTAATTGAAAAAGGTATGGATACTTTAATGCATGGACGAACTGTATTTGTCATTGCTCATCGCCTATCTACCGTTAAAAATGCCGATGCAATCATGGTTTTAGAGCATGGAAAAATCATTGAACGTGGAACCCACGATTCATTAATTGCCGACAAAGGAAAATATTATCAATTATATACGGGTGCTTTTGAACTTGAATAAGCACAATTAAAAAAATTACTTATAAAAAAATAGCCTACTAAACTTTATTAGTGGGCTATTTCTTTTAAAAATAAACAAACACCATACTTTTATAGATTAAAACTTCATCAATAATATAATTGCATAGAAATAAATCACATTTTGCTTTTTATAGTTCCCTTTAACGTAAAACGAGTAACCATAATCACATTAACATTTTGAATATTTTCAATTCTAAAATCTCATGACAACAACCTTAATTAATCTATGCTAATATTTTAGAATTCCTCTTTTAAAAACTTTTTACAAAGAGTCATCCATATTTCTGTTTGTTTAGCTACACAACCATCATAACCTACAGGCTTAGTAATTTCATTAGCCAAAGCAAGCCCATGACCTCCATTTGGAAACACATGAAATTCATATGGAATTTTTTGCTTAGACAAAGAAGCAACTAAAGCTAAACTATTTTCAACTGGAACAGCTGCGTCACATGCAGTGTGCCAAATAAAAGTTTTAGGAAAATTACTTGTCACTTGATCTTCAATAGAAAGCAATTGAATTAAACTTTCTTCATTGTGGGTGATATGCTCACAAGTAACATCATGTGTATATGGTTTTTTCATTGTTAAGACTGGATAAGATAAAATAACTCCATTCACCTTAACATCCTTTGTAGTCACGTTTAATTGTTTTGCGTATTCTTCTTTATGCCATAAAGCAGACGCCATACCTGCCACATGACCCCCTGCCGAAAAGCCCATCACAATAATTTTATCTTCATCTACATGATATTTTTCTTTAAAGCGACGAACATAGGCAACGGCGGCTAAAGCTTCTAATAAAGGTGTAGGAAAATATGCATTTGCATTACAAGAATATCTCAAAACAAAAGCATTATAATCTTCACTTACAAATTGTAAAGCAAATGGTTCTGCTTCACGATCACTACACATATAATATCCTCCACCAGGATAAATAACTATGCTTTTTCTTTTGCGATTTAAGTCCATTTCTTTAAAATTATCTGGACAATAACAAGTTAGACTTGCGTCAAAAGGTAATGGAAAAAAATCTTTTAAGTTAATTACTTCATGTATCATTTTTATCTCTCTTTTCTAATTTTTTTCAAAAAGATTATACCATAAATCTTTTATTTAAATGAATATATATTTATTTTTTTTAACTTTGTTATAATATAAAGGAAAGAAGGTTATAAAATGGAAGCAAAAACAATCGTTCAACCATTCTTACCTGTATATAATAAGCAAAGCAAAATTCTCATTCTTGGAAGTTTTCCTTCTGTTGTTTCAAGAAAAAATCAATTCTATTATATGAATCCACAAAATCGCTTTTGGAAAGTATTAGAAAGTCTTTATCATTTGCCATTTACGACTTTCACTACACTAGAAAAAACAAACCATTTACTTGAATTAAATATCGCTTTGTATGATGTCATTTACCAATGTAAAATTCAAGGTTCTAGTGATTCTTCCATTACAGAAGCAAAAGTTGCAGATATTCCATCTATTTTAAAAGACTCAAATATTTCAAGGATATTTTTAAATGGTAATACAGCATATCAATTGTTTGTTAAACATTTTCCATATCTTCAATCTATTTGCATTAAATTACCTTCAACATCTAGTGCCAATGCCCATTTTAATTTAGAGAAATTAATTCAAGAATGGAAAATCATTTTACAATAATTATTTAAACTCTTTTACAGTTTGAACTGCCACTTTCCATTTTTTATATAATTTGTTTGCTTGCGTTTTCGTTATCTTTGGACAATATAATTTTTTAATGGTCTTGATTTTTTTAATTTCTTCTAAATCTTTATAAAACCCTACTCCAAGACCCGCTAATAAAGCCGCTCCTAGAGCTGTACTTTGTGCACTTTCTTGTAAAACCAAGTTGCATTGTAAAAGATCACTTTGAAATTGCATTAAAAAATTATTTTCACTCGCTCCCCCATCCACTGCAATTGTATGAATGTCTTGTTTTCCTTCTTTTTTCATTGTTTCAATGACATCTTTGCTTTGATAAGCAATGGATTCCAATGTTGCGCGTATAATATGTTCTTTTGTAGTTGCTCGTGTCAAGCCAAAAATTGCACCTTTTACTTTACTATCCCAATAAGGAGTTCCAAGACCTGTAAAGGAAGGAACTACATACACTCCATCTGAATCATTTACTTTCAAAGCATAAGTTTCACTATCACTTGATTTTTGAATCATTCTTAACCCATCTCTTAGCCATTGAATTGCCGCTCCAGCCACAAAAACAGAGCCTTCCAAAGCATAATATACTTGATCATGAATTTTCCAAGCAATCGTAGTTAATAATCCTTTTTTTGAAAATATAGGTTGTGTTCCTGTATTTACTAAGGCAAAGCAGCCCGTCCCATACGTATTTTTTAAATCTCCTGGCTCAAAACAGCAATGACCAAATAAAGCGGCTTGTTGGTCTCCTGCAATTCCTGCAATTGGAATTTTTTTATTAGTTTTCATTAAAAGATTTTCTTCTAAATAACCAAAAACACCACTTGATTCTTGCACTTTAGGCAAAATACAGGAAGGGATTGAAAATATTTTCAATAAATCATCATCCCATTTTAAGGTATGAATATTAAATAACATCGTACGAGAAGCATTACTTACATCGGTTGCATGAACTTTACCATTACTTAATTTATAGAGCAACCAACTATCTATCGTTCCACATAAAAGTTCTCCATTTTCAGCTCTTTTTTTAATATTTGGATACTTATCAAATAACCATTTTAATTTCGTCGCACTAAAATAAGGATTAATCAATAAACCTGTTTTTTCTTGAATGATTTTTTGATACCCTTTTTTTATTAATTCATCGCATATTTCTTTTGATTGATTGGATTGCCAAACAATGGCTTGATAAACCGGTTCTTGCGTTTTTTTATCCCACACTACAACTGTTTCTCTTTGATTGGTAATCCCAATGCCTGCAATTTGATTCAATGAAATTCGACTTCGAATTAACACTTCAATCATTACACTTAATGTTTTTGAATAAATTTCAGTTGCATCTTGCTCCACCCATCCATTATGTGGATAATATTGGGTAATTGGTTCATTTACTTGATAAATTACTTTCCCTAATTTATCAAAAATAATTGCACGTGTGCTCGTTGTGCCTTGATCTATCGCTAATAAATATTTATTCATAACGTTTTATTTTTTCATTTAACCAATCCGATAATATTTTTAAAATCTCATCTTTTTCAGGTTCGTTAAATAATTCATGACGAATATTATCAAGTAAATGATAGGTTAAATCTTTTGTTTGTTTTTGATAGTATTTAACTAATTTTAAGAATCGTTTTCCTCTATTTGAAACCATATCTTCTTTTCCACCGAGCAATAATAATGGATAATCTTCGTTTAATAAATGTTTAAACTTTTTATTTGGAATCTTGGAAACATTTTTATAAAATTCTTTATAAAATCCCGCCGTTCCGACAAAACCCGTATAAGGTGTATCTTGATACCATTGACAAATTTTTTCATCTTTACAAAGCCAATCACAATTTGTTTTATTTGGTTTGAACTTTTTATTAAAATTACCAAAAGCAATATTATCAATTAATGGTATTCGTTTATCTTTTTTGTTAAATAAAGCCACGAATGATGAAAATACTCTTCCAAAGTGGAAGACAAAGTCCGCTTTAGCACAACCTGTTAAAATCGTACCTTCAAAATTTTTAGGATACAAATATTCATACTTTTGAGCCATAAACGATCCCATTGAATGACCAAGAAGGTAAAATGGCAAATTTGGATATTTCTTTTTCATTGTCTCATAAATTGTGTGAACATTTTTTAAACAACCATCAAAATCGCCTTTTTCCCAATGACCAAGTGATTCTTGCTTTGTATCAGGTCCATGGGCAATATGATCTGCAACATACACATTAATTTGATGTGTATTCAAATAATTTGCTACATATTCATAACGTTGCGCGCATTCTGCTACTCCATGAACCAAAATTAAGATTGCTTTAGGATTTACTACCTCAAATTGATAAACAGGAAAGGGTTGATTTTTATACCCATTTAACATTATTTTTTCCATACTTTTCTTCCTTTCAAATGTTATTTCAATTTTATTATACTATTTTTCTATTTTTTTTGAAATTTTTTTCAAAAAAAGTGTTTATTTATTCATAAATTTGATATTATATAGTGTGTATTTATAGATGTTTAGGAGTGATGAAAATGATTGATTTAATTTTCAAAATAACTACCATAGAGATTATTGATTATGTTTTTGGTATTCTTTTTGCTATTGCTGCTTTATATATTGGTTTAATGTATTTTAAATATTCTTTAAAAGTAGTATTAGGTACAATGGGCGTTATTGTATTAATTGCACTTACGCACATATTTGATTTGACCTTCTTTAGAACGATTATTTATGTTATTGCTTTTACTGCTATTATCTTATTATTATTAAACATCGTTGCCAATCACTCCAAAGAAAACTTTTTATACCAACATAAAAAGAAAGAAGAAAAAAATGCTCCTGCTTTATCAAATAATGAAATAGGTGATTTATTTGATAAATTGCACAAAACAGTTTCTGATTTATCAGCTAGCAAAACAGGGGCTTTAATAACAATTGAAAGAGAAGATGATTTAACTCCTTATTTACAAACATCAGGTGTTTATGTAGACGCTCCTGTATCATGTGAATTATTAGAAACCATTTTTGTAAATAAAACACCTTTACATGACGGAGCCTTAATCATTCGTGGAAATTATATTGTAGCAGCCGCTGTCTTTTATCAACCGACGCAAAAAGCTTTAAATGGTAAATATGGTTCTCGTCATCGTGCTGCAATTGGAATTAGTGAAGTATGTGACGCAATTACGATTGTTGTTTCAGAAGAAACTGGAAAAGTATCCTTTGCTATTAAAGGAGAATTAATTACTGTACCTGTTGCTAATTTTAAAACTAAATTAGCTGAATATTATAAATAATTAATTTTTAACAAATTATTAAAAAAGATTGAAGTCATCTATTGATATTAACCCCAAAAGTTGGACTAACCGAAATTGTTAAGTACATATTAAATGATTTAA
>CAJJXN010000048.1 GCA_905197115.1 uncultured Bacillota bacterium
TTGCAATTATTTCATCAAGAAGATTTTCCAAGTATAAAAATAGGCAGAAAATTTTGGATAAAAGCTGATTGTTTAAATGAATTTTTAAGCCATAAAAGAATTATGGTCGAATAAAAAAGAAAGAAGACTTAATCTAGCACATTAAATCTTCTAGTAAACAGGAAATACCCTGTTCGATATAATTGTAAAATAATTATACTACCAATTTAAAAATTGAGCAAGGTATTTCCTCAAAAAATTTAAGAAATGGAGGAAATATTATGAGTAATAAAGGCTATACAGTTGGAACATATATAATAAAAACAGAAAAAAAGAACTCTGAATTATCTATGTGTCCTATATGTAAGAAATGCAAAGATAGATCTGTTTGTCAAAATAGAAAAAATAAAAAATCAATGAATAATTGTGATAAATGTAGAAAATGTAAAAATGCTGATAAATGCGACAAGTTCTATATTAATGAACAACATAAAGCAACTTTAACAATAGGAAAAGATATAGAAACAGGAGAAGTAATTAGAAAAACATTTACTGCTAAAACACAAGAAGAAGCATTAGATAAAATGTATAAATACAAATTAGAAATGAAAAGGTCTGGTTGTTCTATTGAATTGAAAAGAACAGAAAAAACAATAGCAATTTTAGCAAAAGAAATTGAAGATTCAAAATATAGAATGGGAAAAACGAAAGCAAATGCTTACAATACTAATATGTCAACATTAGAAAGAATTAAAAAGCATAAATTTGCAAATATTCCAATAGAAAAAGTAACAAAAAAACAAATTGAAGACTTTTTACAGGAAGAAAGAGTAAAGTCAAATTCTACTATAAAAAAAGATTATAGAATATATATAAGAGCCATTAAAGAAGAAAATAAATAAAAAAGACTGTAAAAATAAAAATTCTGCAGTCTTTTTTATCCTAACATTGATATATTAATAGTTTTGATACTATTTTAATAATTTTTTTGTATACTCATTTCTATCTATTAATTCAAAAAAATCTTATATAAAACTTTTAATCAATAAGAGCATAATCAGAAGTATTAATGTTAAAAGGATTATCTTTATATGGTGTAAAGTGATATAAAGTATCCTCTGATTCTACAATGAAACTATAGTCCATATATTCATATACATCCTCTTTTTGTATAATATAAATATTAGTTATTTTATACTCTATTTCATTTATCTTATGATTAATTACTGTGGTAATCTCATTATTTTCAATAGACCAAGAAATAACTTCATCGTAGTAAGTTCCCAAATAACCCACTACAGGATAATAATCATCTGGTAACCCAAAAGAATTTTTATTCCTTTCACTAAAATAATAATTTGAATCATTACCAAGTCTGTAAGTTGTACTATAATAATCCCCACTAGGTAAATCATCACTTATATAATCAAAACGTTCATGTTTTTTAATAGAAACTCCTGAAGGAGCATTACTAATAAAATCTTTTGTTTCTAAAGCATTATTATAAATTTCTAAAGAATCATACTCAAGTAATATTTCACTATCACTATCTCTAACATAATATATCGTATTTCCATTTTTTGTAATACTTCCCGTTACATCATAATACTCAATAACTCCATTTTGAAATCCTTTCATGTTTATCGTTTGGAAATCAAAGTTAAGCGTTTCATAAGCTGTTACTATTAATCTTTCCATTTCATTAACATTATCAGGATTATTAGTATATTCAATAATATTACTAAAATTCAAAGAGTTATTAACTTTAAATGTAAATTTTGTTTTCGTATTTTTATAGGTCATAAAAGATAAGGCAGAAGGTTTATTATTATGAGAATTTAAATCAAAAACATAAGTAATTATAGTATTATCCTTTTCATTTATTGTAAGGGTTAATTTTTTATCGCTAGAATCCATGTTTTTTTCTGCTTTTTTATATTTTTTAGAAGTCAATGCCAATAAGTTAGTTATATGTTTATTGAATTCATCGGAACGATCAAAAAGTGGTCCTACAGAAGATTTTTTTACTTTCAAACCTTCTTTAAAACGAAAGTCTTCATAGGTATATCTTAAACAATTTGTTCCACCAGAATCAACGATTAATGAATCATATATCATTAAATTAGAATCTACTCTAGGATAATGCTTAGAATATAACCCTATCTTCGCATTTTTATCATATTCATAGTTTATAAGATAATCTTTTTTCGCATAAGTTCCTGAATAAGATAACTCAAATGAGTAATCTCGATAATCCGTTAAAGGTCCCAATTGCTTATCAAGACCTGGTATTTTTGAACTTTGGCTTGAAATTGAACTGCAAATTGTCACTATAATTAATAATATAAATGTTCCTGCAGAAAACAAATGATTCAATAAAGCTAATCTTATATTGAATATTGCTAAAATATCAAAAATAGCCATAACAATAAATGTCATAGGAATTATCCATGAACAAATTGGCACAGTTGGTATACAAATATATCTTAAAAAAAGAAAACTTAGAATTATCCAAGAAACCGTGTTTGATAAAAATCCTCCTGTTTCACTTGGTCGAAAATGAAAAACATATTCAGTCTCATCACATAAATGCCATTTTTCTTCTACTTTAAAAAGAACTAATTTGTTTCTATCAATTTTAACCTCAAAAAAGCCTTCTCCCATCCAAGCAAACATCATCACTACCCAACAAATAATTGGTTTAAGAAGAACCAAAAACGCCTCATAAAAATGCATTGATGGCGATTCAATAAAAACATTTCTTGCTTGCAATGTGAAAATAAGTAAAAGTATTGCCGCCACGATTTGCAAAAATGGCAACAATTTTCTTAAACTAGCAATAAAAGAAGCCACTAGATAAATTAATACAAAAATGCCTAAATACTTCGCGATTGTAATGAAAATTGAAGTCATTGATACAGTCATCAAATTCCATAAAATAAATTCCATAATATCTTTCCCCTCTCTTTATTATATAATAATTAGATTATCTCTAATAAAATCAAAGTTTAAAAATGTCACTAGTAAACAATAAAACTTTACACATTTATATTCTTATCCATAGCACACTAATTATATTTCATTTCTCCATAATCTTTCAAATTGTCCATAAATGTTACCCATTTTCATTTGTTGCCAACACTTCCTTTTTGGTCATCTAACCAAATTAACCGACTTTTTGTAATCTTGAGTTAAGTTTCATCTCAAGCAATAAATCACATCCATTTTTATTTATTATAAACTATATTTAGGAGCAATTCAAACAAATGAATATAATCTTACAATCAAAAATTTCAAAAGAAAACACGTTAAAAAAATATATATAGTGAATAATCTTTCCTCTTTATTTCCAAAATATAAATATAAAGGGGCGATTTTTTTGTATTTATGCATTGATTTAAAAAGTTTTTATGCTTCTGTAGAGTGCATTGAACGCAACTATAATCCTTTAACCACTCCTTTAGTAGTCGCAGATGCCTCAAAAGGAAAAGGAAGTATTTGTTTAGCCATCTCTCCTGCATTAAAAAATAAAGGTGTTCGTAATCGTTGCCGTCTTTATGAAATTCCAGAAACGATATTTTATATCATCGCTAAGCCTAGAATGAAAAAATATATTGAATATTCCGCTAGAATCTATCGTATATTTTTACAATTTGTAGCGAAAGAAGATATTCATGTTTATTCAATTGACGAATCTTTTATTTATATTCAACCTTATTTGCATTTATATAAAAAAACACCGATAGAAATGGGAAAAATAATAATTGAAGAAATTTTCAAACAAACCAAATTAATTGCAACTTGTGGAGTAGGAAGCAATCTTTTCTTAGCAAAAGTAGCACTTGATTTGCTAGCTAAAAATAGTAAAGATGGCATCGCATTTTTAAATGAACCTCTTTTTAAAGAAAAACTTTGGGACTACACTCCTTTATCCGATTTTTGGCAAATTGGAGTAAAAAGTGAAAAACGTTTAAATAAATTACATCTATATACTTTAAAAGATATTGCCTTCGCGCCTCAAGAAATATTATTTGATGAATTTAAAAGCAATGCGATTGAATTAATTGAACATGCTTGGGGAAAAGAATCAACAACCATGAAAGACATTAAAAATTACGTAACGAACGATCATTCCCTTTCTAGTGGACAAACTTTAGAAAGAGATTATTTTTATAATGAAGTTTTGCTGATCGTAAAAGAAATGGTTGAATTATTATCTCTTGATTTAATTCATCACCATTATGTAACAGATGGCATTAGCATTTCTATTAGTTATAGTCACCAATATAATATCAAGACTACACGAAAAGGTAAAAGATTAGATATAAAAACAAATTCTTATGAAATATTGAAAAAAGAAATTTTAGAACTATATCAATTGTCTACTCATAAAAATATTCCTATACGAAAAATTCGTATTTCATTTCATGTTATCAACGATTCTTTTGAACAATATCATTTACTTTTTGATGAAAAAAAGATTCTTAAAGAAAAAAAATTACACGAAACTATCGATAAAATTAAGGATAAACATGGAAAATCAGCAATTATTCGAGGAATGAATTTACAAAAAAATGCGACCACATTAAAAAGAAATAAACAGATAGGAGGTCACAATGAATCATAAAAAAGGCAAACAATATCAACCCTTTGATGCTTTAAAAGGCTTTAAAGAAGAATTAAAAAAACAAGAAATCATAAAGCAAGATAAGCCTATTTTATCCATTGATCAACAAGAAGAAATCAATCAAATATTAACTTCATTACAATTAAATGATTTTATTTCAATATGTTTTTTTTATCAAAACCAAATAAAATATTTACAAGGTATTATATCTAAATTAAATTACGACTTAAGATATTTGATTGTTTGTGAACAAAAAATTCAATTTAATCAATTTATTAAAATAAAAAAGTGATATTCCATCACTTTTTTAAAACATACAATTTTTTACCGTTCTTGGGAAAGGAATAACATCACGAATGTTTTGCATACCAGTTAAATACATAACCATTCTTTCAAATCCTAAACCAAACCCTGCACTTTTTGCTCCACCAAAGCGTCTTAAATCTAAATACCATTCTAAACCTTTGGTATTCATATTTAATTCTTGCATACGTTTGATTAAAGCGTCGTAATTTTCTTCTCTTTGAGAACCACCAACTAATTCTCCAATATGTGGAACTAATAAATCACATGCTGCTACTGTTTTCCCATCTGGGTTTATCTTCATATAAAAAGATTTTAATTCTTTAGGGAAATCAATTAAAAACAATGGTCCATTTACGACTTGTTCACATAAATATTTTTCATGTTCTGAGTTTAAATCCATTCCCCAGAAAATATCTTTATTTTCAAACACATGACCTTGATCGACTGCTTCTTGTAATTTTTTAATTGCTTCTGTATAAGTCATTTTTGCAAATGTAGATTGACTTACTTTTTGTAGTCTTTCAAGCAATCCTTTATCAATCATTGTATTAAAGAAATTCATTTCTTCAGGACAATTTTCAATAACATAATCAATGCAATATTTAACCATATCTTCAATTAATAACATATCATCTTCTAAATCAGCAAATGCCATTTCTGGTTCAATCATCCAAAATTCATTAGCATGACGAACTGTATTTGATTTTTCTGCTCTAAAAGTTGGTCCAAAAGTATAAACATCTCTAAATGCTTGGGCAAAAGCTTCTGCATGAAGTTGGGCAGAAACTGTTAGACTTGCTTTTTTTCCAAAGAAATCGTTTTCATAGTCGCCATCATTGCGGGTGGTAACAGTAAAAGTTTCACCGGCTCCTTCAGCATCGTTAGCTGTAATAATTGGTCCATGAACATAAACAAATCCTTGATTTTGGAAAAATTCATGAATTGCCATTGATAAAACGGAACGTACTCTAAAAACAGCTAAAAAGGTATTGGCTTTTGGTCTTAAATGGGCAATTTCTCGAAGAAATTCAAAACTATGTCGTTTCTTTTGTAAAGGATAGTCTTCAGCACATTTAGCTAATAATTTTATTTCTTTTGATAAAATTTCAAAAGGTTGTTTTCCACCCTCTGTAATTTTTAAACAACCCATTACATGAATCGCATCCCCTGTATTTAAAGACGAATAAAGATCAAATCCTGCTTCATCTTTTGTATATACAATTTGAACATTTCTAAAATAAGATCCGTCATTTAATTCAATAAAACCAATATGACCATTATTTCGATTTGTTCGAACCCAACCTTCAAGTTCTACATATTCTAATGAATCTTTTTGAGAGTGTAAGTCACCTAAAACAATGTCATACAATTCTCTTGCTGTAACAAATTCTACCATCTTTTTCCCTCCTAAAATAAAAAAACGTTCCTTCTCTAGGAACGTAATAAACGCGGTGCCATCCTAGTTCATAATAATAAATATTATGCCCTTTGCTCTTTAACGCAGATTTACGAGATGTTTTTAGCATCTAGCGATAAAAGTGTTCGAAGAATAAACTACTAATGGTTTTCTTTCACCCTACAAAACTCGCTTTGCACTTTCATTTATTTTCATCTTTTATCATAGCTTTAACTATATTATAAATTAAAGTGTTTAAAATACAAGCAAAATTTATACTTCTTTTCGATTACTAAAAGCTTTAAATAATGTTAATTCATCCGCATAGTCTAGTTGTGCACCCATTGGTAAACCATGTGCTAATCTAGTTACTTTAATTGGATATTCTTTTAATGCATTGGATATATAAAGTGCTGTAATTTCTCCTTCAACATTTAAATTTGTCGCTAAAATCACTTCTGAGATCGTATTTTGTTTTACTCTTTCAATTAAAGAATCAAAATTAATGTCTTCCTCACTTTTTCCTTTAGAAGGTGCAATATATCCATTTAAAACATGATAAACTCCATGATATTCTTTCATTTTTTCAAAAGCATACACATCTTTAGGATAATGAACTACGCAAACCACAGATGCATCTCGACCTTCTTCTTCACATATTGGACAAGTTTCACCATCACTTAAATTACCACAAATATGACAATGTTTTAATTCAAAAATTCCCTTTAAAGCATTAGAAAACTCTTCAACGTCTTCTTTTGACATAGTTAAAACATCATATGCCATTCTTTCAGCGGTCTTTGAACCCACTCCTGGCAAATGTTTAAAACAATCAATTAATTTTTGAAAACTACTTGGGTATTCCATAATTAAAATAATCCTGGCATTCTCATTCCAGAAGCTTGCTTTGAAAGAATTTTTTGTTCTTCACTTATTACAAGTTGAATGGCTTCATTAACGGCCACTACAACCATATCTTGAAGCATTTCTTTTTCTTCTTTGTCAATCATATCTTCATCAATATCAATAGAAACAATTTCTTTGCTTCCTTTAATCACAACAACAATTCCGCCTCCTGCGCTTTTTACTTCAAAAACTTTTTCTTCTAATTCTTTTTGTGCTTTTTCCATTTCTTTTTGCATTTTTTGTGCTTGTTGCATTAACATGTTCATATTCATAGTATCTATTTCTCCTTTATATCTAACATATCGCCAAAAAAGTTTCTTCCCATCACGATGGTTTCATTGCCAATATCTTCTTTGGATACTTGTTCTACTTTTTCTTGTTGAGTTGAAACCTTTTCTTGTAACTTAGGTAATTCTTTTAATATTGGTTTTTTATTTGCTTGAATTAATTGCATATAATTTCTTGTTACATCTACAAAATAATTATGTTCTACAACATAAACTTCTAAATCATAACCAAAAACTTGTTTTAAAAATTTCTTAATTAACATTAAATTTTCTTTTTCTTGAGCTCGTGATGAAACAATTTTGTAATTATATACTAATACCACAAATTCTTTGGAAGCAGCTCCAACTTTTGCATCCATAATAAGTTGAGCAATATAACGCGTTTCATCATAATTAGTATAATCCCGAATAATATTCCATTTATCCATTAAATCTAATTTAAATTTTTTATCTCCATGAGCTACAATGTTAATATATTCATCCATAGTATATTGAATTTTTTCGGAAGTTTGAGGCATAGAAAATTCACCTTGTATCTTTAATGCTTCTTTTTTTTCTAACACCATAGATTTAGTTTCACTTACTGGTTCAATTATCTTTTTTTCTTCCACTATTTTTTCTACTTTTGGTGCAACTATCGTCTCTTTTTTAACTTCTTGGACAAAGAAATTTTCTTGATTAAAAGTTGCCATTTTATCCATTGCTTTTAAAGAAGCTAATTCAAAGAATAATCGATAATTGGATGATTGGCGGTAATATCCCATTGCTTCATTTAAAATATCCACAATCGCTAATGCTTTTTCTGTTGAATAAAATTTTAGTAATTCTGACGCGTTTTCTTTGTTTAATCTTTCCAACACTTTTTCGTCACTAGTCGTTTTATAAACAATTGCATCTTTTAAACAAACCATTAAATCATACGTTAAACGTTTAACATCAATGCCTTTTTCTATGAATTGTTCGATAATTTCTAGTACTTCATTTGTTTTATTCAAGGAAATTAAACTCAAATAATGAACCATTTCAGAAGAAGACATAATGCCGTATACATCATAAATATGTTGTAATTTCACATCATTTCCAGCATAACTAATTACTTGATCTAAAATACTTAAAGCGTCTCTCATCCCACCATCAGCTAACTCACTAATTAAAGAAGAAACGCCATTTTCAGCCTTAATTTCTTCTTTTAGCATCACTTCTTCAATTTTTTCTTTAATATCATCAAAAGAAATTTTATTAAAATCAAAGCGTTGACATCTTGATAAGACAGTTGGAATGACTTTGTGAATATCCGTAGTGGCAAAAATAAAAATAACATGAGCAGGTGGTTCTTCTAATGTTTTTAATAAAGCATTAAAGGCTCCTGATGTCATCATATGCACTTCATCAATAATATAGACTTTGTATTTTCCCTTAATCGGCGCATACTTTACTTTTTCAATTAATTCACGAACTTCATCTACACCATTATTGCTTGCAGCATCAATTTCAATAATATCAGGATGACTATTTTCATTAATTGCTCGACAATTTTCACATTCATTACAAGGCTTTTCATGTTCACTTGTACAATTAATAGCTTTTGCTAATAACTTTGCAGTTGTTGTTTTGCCCGTTCCTCTTGGACCACTAAAAATGTAAGCATGTGCGATTTTATCATTTGCTATTGCATTTTTTAATGTCGTTACAATGTGTTTTTGACCCGCCATACTTTCAAAGTCACTAGGTCGATACGTTCTATATAATGCTTTATACGCCATTTTAATCACTCCAATAATATTATACCTTATTTTCTCTTGTTTTTAAAATAATTTGAAAGGATTTTCGAACATTTTTCATCTTCATAATAAATAGCTTTCGGATAATGATTAAACCCTTTTATTTCATATAAAGATAAAGTTGATTCCATTGCACCACCTTTTTTATCTTTTGCCGCATAAATTACTTCTTTTATTCGACTTTGTATAATGGCTCCCGCACACATTACACAAGGGTCTAAAGGTACATATAAACTACAGCCATCCAAATGCCAATCATTTATTTTTTTAGAAGCTTTAGTAATAGCAACGATTTCTGCATGTTGGGTTGCATTTTGTTTTTTTTCTTTTAAGTTATGTGCTTTTGCTATGACTTTATTTTCTTTTACAATTACTGCACCAATTGGCACTTCATCCATTTGTGCACCTTTAAGTGCTTCTTTATAGGCTAAATCAATGTATTTTTGATGTGCATTCTTCATTTCGACTTTCCTTTCTTTTTCTTATTTTATTATACAAATTTATCTATAAATAAAATAGAAAAATTAAAGGAAGATACAATTACTAATGTGACAGGGGAAATACAAAAAAGACAAATGATTCTATAGGTATATGATCATTCTACTAACAATGTGCATAAAATGGTAAAAAATAATGTGCAAAAAATGTTAAAATATATAAAATAAAAAAAAGCACAAACGTTTGCGTATTGGAAAATACTGCTATTCAGGATATTTATAAACATGAGTTGGTTTGACAGAAAAAATTATTTTTTATATATTAATATTAAACCAAGGGGGTGGAAGGTGAAACACCAATTATAAAACAGGAGGATATAGCAATATGAACGACAAAAAGAAAAAAACAGTGATCAGCAACAAAGTATGGCTTTTATTTTCGTTTCTTGCAGCTTTGTTGGTATGGTACTTACTTTCAATTGGAAAGGCGACAGGGCGAAGTTTTCCATATGTGGACAAAGTAGTTCCAGCAGTTAAAACAATGATTGACAGAGGAGTCTTTTTTAAAGATATCCAAAGCAGTATGTTCTGCGTGGCAGCAGGTTTCGGACTTGGATTTGCGACTTCTTTACCAGTTGCATTTTTAATGGCATGGTATACACCTGTACAGAAGATTATTGAACCATGGATTAACTTTATTCGTAACATTCCTGCACTGGCATACGCACCACTTCTTGTAATTGCAGTTGGCGTTGGACAGAAACCGGCAATTATTTTGATCTG
>CAJJXN010000049.1 GCA_905197115.1 uncultured Bacillota bacterium
CTACAGGTCCACAAGGACTTCAAGGTATAGTTGGAGCGACTGGTCCAACTGGACCCACAGGACCACAAGGTATCCAAGGTGAAATAGGCGCCACTGGTCCTACAGGACCTATTGGTGTTACACCTAATTTAACTATCGGTACTGTAACAACTGGTGCTCCTGGTTCTTCTGCTAGTGCAACCATTACAGGAACAGCTCCTAATTTCATTTTAAATTTAGTTATTCCCGCCGGGCCTACAGGACCAGCTGCTTAACAAAAAAAACTCAAGTTAAATTCTTGAGTTTTTTTACATTTTTTCGAATATTTTTTTATTTTCTATAATTCTCTTATTTTTTGGTGAAATTAAAAGTGCTTGATTGACATAATATAACGCTTTATCTTTTAAATTTAAATAATAAGCGGCTAGTGAAGCCAAATCATATGGCATTTCATTCCATGCATTCGCTTCATTAATATAGGTAAAAGCACGTTGTTTTATTTTTAAAGCCTCCTCAACAAAATAAAGAACGCCAACATATTCTTTACTAGAATATAATAAATAAACCATATCCATATAAACTTCCCTTAAATAAGGTGCTTCACTAATGGCTAAATAAAAAGCATTCTTTGCCTTATCTATCTCATTTTTTGCTAAATAGCATCTTCCTATATAACGATAAGAAGCGGCTCTTTCATCTTTCCATACTGCTTTTTTTAATGTTAGATGTCGATATAAAGTTTCAATCGCTTTGTCGTATTGCTTATGAAACATATATTCGCGTCCTAAATAATGCATATTACGATCATCTTCAGGATCTTCTTGAACAGATAATTCTAACAACGGCAAATAACTACTTCTCGATTTTGTTACATCTGCAAAATGAAATAGTTTCAATTCAGGTAACTGAATCGTTTTACATTCATCTTTTTCCATATAGGTTAAAACTTCATGAACAGGATGAAGCCATTTAAAACCATGTCTTGTATGAATTTTACTTATATAAAATACAGTTCCTTCCGTTCCATCTTCATTAAAATTCCAGGTGTATCGATAAGAAAGACATTTTGTATCTTGCTTCCAATTTTTTTCAATAATTTCCCGCCAATTATAAGCAAATCTTTCATCAATATCACAACATACACATATATCACAATCTTCATCTACCATATCTAATGAATAGTTTCTTGCTACATCAAAACGAAAAGGTTCAAATACTTTCGACTCATAAACCACATTGTTGGCTTTTAAAATTTCAAGACTTTTATCTGTAGAACCTGTATCTAAAACATAAATTTTATCAGCATCTTTCACATTTTCAATCCATTCTTGCAAATTTTTTTCTTCGTTTTTACAAATTGCATATACACAAATTTTATATTTATTCATTTTATCACCTTAATACAATATAAGAATCTTTAAATACAATTATGTTTATTAATATTTATTATTTCCCACATAGATATATAAATATATCTATGTGATTTTTGCCTCATCATTTTTTTCTTTAAAAATTATTTTTATTATTATATGATATGAATAAAGAAAGATGGGATGAAATTATGTTTTTTCCTCCAACAATTAAATTTAAAGGTACCTATCGTCCTTATCAACAACGAATTCTTGACAAAGCAAGTTCTTTTTTAGGTACTAAAAAAATTCATATTGTTGCTGCTCCAGGAAGTGGAAAAACGACACTAGGAATTGAGCTTATTTTGCGAGCAGATGCTCCTTGTTTAATTTTAACACCTAACATCACAATTCGTGAACAATGGATTCAACGGTTTAAACAAGATTTTATGCCATCCTTTGACGCAATTGAAAGATTCATTTCGCGTGACTTAAAAATAAAAGCCCCCATTATTTGTATTACCTATCAAGCTTTATACAGTGCTTATAAAAAAATGACTCTTCCCATGGATGATAACCAAATTCATGATTATACCGATTTTGATTTAGACAATGCGTTAAAAAATTATCAAATTCAAACAATTTGTTTAGATGAATGCCATCATTTAAGAAATGAATGGTGGAAAGCCCTTGAAAGTGTAATAAAAAAATTAGATAATCCTATTACTATTTCTTTAACCGCTACACCTCCCTATGACGCGACAGATACAGAATGGAAACGATATATTAATTTATGTGGTCCTATTGATGAAGAAATCTTTGTTCCTGAACTCGTAAATGATCATACACTTTGTTACCATCAAGATTATGTTTATTTTAATTACCCTACAAAAGATGAAGAGAAAAGTTTAAAAAAATTCTATGATAATGCTAAAAAGACATTTCAAAAATATGAGCATCATCCCACACTTATAAAATTAATTCAAGAAAATAAATTTTATAAAAAATATAGTACTTTTAGACAAAAATATTATCAAAATGGAGCCTATTATCGTGCATTGATTTTGTTTTTACATCACAATCATGTCAAAATTCCTTTATTTGTGAAATTAAGTTGTGATATCGAGCCTTTTTCGATGAAACATTTAGAAATATTGTTGCAAAATATTTTATTTGAAGATGAAAGTAGTTATTTTGATACTTCCTTTCTTACGAGTTTAAAAAAGGAACTTGTCGCTTTAAGATTAATCAATAAACGAACTGTACATTTAATAAATGATGAACGCTGCGATAAAATACTCATTGAAAGTAAAAGCAAATTAGATTCTATCGTTAAAATCGTACATTCAGAGATTAATAACTTAAATGCAGACTTACGCATGTTGATTCTCGCTGATTATATAAAAAAAGAAACAAAGTCTTCAATTAATCATTTAGAAAAAGATATTTCTTCCATTGGAATCATTCCCATTTTTGAAACCCTAAGACGCGAGAACAATAAAAATATAAACTTATGTTTATTAACTGGAAGTCTAATTTTATTACCTAATGATTGCCTTGAAAAATTAAAACAAGAATTATCTTCCTTAATTGTTTTTAATGCAAAAGAAGTTAATAAAACCAATTATTGTGAAATAACTTTTTCTTCTACATGTCAAAAAGAAATGATTCAAGCTATCACAAAATTATTTGAGAAAGGAGCTTTTCAAATTGTCATCGGAACCAAATCTTTATTAGGAGAAGGTTGGGATGCACCTTGTATTAATTCTTTGATTCTTGCTAGTTACATCGGCTCATATATTACAAGTAATCAAACAAGGGGTAGAGCCATTCGCTCACATCACTCTTCTTCAAAAATATCCAACATTTGGCATTTAGTTACCATTAATCCTTTTGATAGTGAAAACAATGCCGACTATGATTTAATGCACAAACGTTTTGAATCATTTTTAGGAATTGATTTACAAGAATATAAAATTGAAAATGGAGTAAATAGAGTTATTGAAAAATCATTACCTGCTACCATAAATGATATAACGCAACACAATGATTTTATTTTACAAGAAGCAAGCAATCGCAATAAAACAAAAGAAAAATGGAAGTATTGTCTTCATCATACGCAAGCCGTTGATCAAGTAAAAAACGAATTGCTTTTTGATAAAAATTATTTTCAACATACTTATTCTTTTTATAATACACTTATTCAAATTCTCTTAACGACTTTTTTATTTTTTAACATTTATGAAATGTTTTATTATTTAGAATTACAAAAATTTATTCCCCTTTTATTATATATCATTGCTTTAATTATCTTAGGCTCTTATTTTGTTCGTTTAGTGCTTCGTTTCTTGCGACTCATTACAAAAAAGAAAAAAATGTATTTTATCGCAGAAGCGTTATTAGCTGCTTTAAAAGATCTTTTTATCGTTACTTCACCATCTATTGAAATCAAAGTTGAAAAGCAAGATCATTATTTGAGTTGTTATTTAAAAAACGCTTCTACTTATGAACAAAATATTTTTAACGAATCTTTCCTTCAATTATTTGCTTTTCCTGATTCACCTCGTTATTTATTGTGTCGACCAAAAGGTATTTTTCGTAAAGAATACTATGTTGTACCTGATGTTTTTAAAAAGAATAAAGAAAAAGCCTTAATTTTTGCTAAACGAATGAATCAAAACTTTGGATTACATACACTATATTTTACAAAGTCTGATAATTTTAAAGGAATTGTTTTGCAAGCAAGAATTATTTATTTACTAAGATATAAAAAATTACATCATTATCAAAAAAGAAGTTTAATTATCAAAAAATAATCCCTTTTGAGGATTATTTTTTATATTCTATTTGTAAAATTCCATCACCAATATCCAAATATTGTACATTATAGTGAGTTAATGATTGGAGGTATGTAATCAATTCTTGATTACTATGTAAATACTTTTCATATTTTTCTTTTTTAACATGCTTAGCAAAGTCTTCTAGTTTCATATTATCTATGATAATAATTCCATTTTCTTTTAATAAAGGACTAAACTTTTCAAAAAATAACTTATTTTTTAATTTAGCAGCATCAATAAAAATTACGTCAAATTTTTCGGATGTTTCATATGTTTGAGCATCTCCCATGATTAAATGAATGCGATGGTTTAAATGAAAATCTGTAATATTTTGCAAACTCAATTGATAGCGATCTTTACTATGCTCAATTGTTGTGATTTCAATAGAAGTATGAGTACATAATTTGATGCAAGTATAGGCAATTCCTGTACCTATTTCAAACATAGAATGATAATTTCGTTGTTGAATGATTTGAATTAAATAATGAACCAATGGCTCTCTAGCAATGGGAACATAATTTTTGATTGCATATTGTTTAATATCTTCAATTGTTTTCATCTATTTTTCCACTGATAATAACATATTGTGATAAAGGTTATAGATCTTATCTCCTAAATCTTTAATTGAAATATCATTTGAATCTACCACAAATGTTACTCCTTTCATATGTTTGTCATAAAACGCAATGCGATCATTTATAATTCTTTGTCTTGCTAAATTTTCATCATCTTTTCGATCAAGCATTCTCTGAAAACGAATTTCTTCATCACTATCTAAATAAAAAGAAATAATCTTAGGATCATGTAAAGCTAAAAAAGATTGAAATCCGTTTGGATCTAAAATAATACATTTATCATCCTGAATATCTTTTTTTGCTGTTCCATAATAATTTTGATTGTAATAAGTCGTTTCGACAAAAAAGTCTTGCTCTTTTAATAATGCAAATTCTTCTAAAGAAATAAAATTATAATCTACACCATTTATCTCATTGATTCTTTTTTGTCTTGTCGTGTATGTAATGATTTTATTTAAATGATATTTATGCATTAAATATTTTGCTACTTCCGTTTTTCCTGAAGCACTTGCACCAATTAAAATTAACATGTTATCAACTCCTTTATATATCATACCATAAAAACCCAAAATAGTATAAAAATCAATTTTTATTATTTTAAATGTATTTAAAATAATACTTTTATTTTTTTACTTTTCATGGTATGATTTATTTAAGCACTTAAATGGAGGTAGTAAAGTATGAATAAAGTTGTAATTTTAACAGATAGCACTTGTGATTTAACACCTGAACTAATAAAAAAACATGACATTCATGTTATTCCTTTATATGTCGTTTTTAAAACTCAATATTATCGAGATGGTATTGATTTAACCACTTCTCAGCTTTATGAAAAAGTTGAAGAATTAAATGAGTTGCCTAAAACTTCAGCCATTTCTCCTGCTGATTTTGTAAAGTTTTTTACACCTTATATTGAACAAGGTTATGACATTGTTTATACAGGTATTGGAAGCAAAATATCGAGTACATTTAATAATGCCTATGTTGCTTCTTTGCAATTTGAAGAAAATCGCATTTTTCTAGTTGACTCTTTAAGTTTGTCCACAGGAATTGGATTACTCGTTTTAAAAATGGCTAAATTTAGAGATGCAGGAATGACTGCAGCACAAATTAAAGAAGAAGCCGAAAAAATTGTCCCAAAAGTCCATGCTCAATTCGCCGTAGCTAATTTAACTTTCTTACATAAAGGTGGCAGATGCAGTGGTACAACCCGTTTTTTTGGAACGATGCTTCGTGTTCGTCCGGTCATTCGTTTAAAAGAAGGAATACTCGATTTAGATGACAAGGCATTTGGACGTTTTGAAAAAGCACTCGATATCATGATTCAAGATATTATTCAACATCAAGAAGAATTAGATCTAGACAATGTAATGATTACCCACTCCTTTGGTGATAAAGAATGTGAATACATCAAACAACATTTACCTGAAGATTTAAAAAGTAAAATCATTCATTTAAATGAAACGCATGCAGGATGTGTCATTAGTAGCCATTGTGGAAAAAGAACGATAGGAATTCTTTATATTACAAAATAAGGTATGCCGATAAATATCGGCATTTTTTTGTAAGATTATTTGTTTTATGATATAATAATAATTTGAGGTGAGAAAATGAAAAAAATTGTCATTATTGGTGGTGGTGCTTCTGGATTATTTGCTGCTGCCTATTTATCATTTTATACCTCTTATGCAATTACAATTCTTGAAAAAAACAATCGAGTAGGGAAAAAATTACTTTTAACTGGAAATGGAAAATGCAATCTAGCGAATGCAAATACCACCTCATCATGTTTTAATCATATTGAAGCCATGGATTTATTTAACCAATTTGATTTTAAGCAAACTATTCATTTTTTTCATCAATTAGGCTTAATGACAAAAATAGATCAAGAAGGAAGAGTTTATCCTTATAGTGAAAGTTCCACCTCTGTTTTAGACATTTTAAGAAAATATATTTTATCAAAAAATCAAACGTTTATTTGTGACTTTGAAGTTACATCTATTATTAAAAATCAAAAACAATTTATTGTGATGAATTCTCTTAATGAAAAAATTATTTCTGATAAATTGATTATTGCCACAGGTGGAAAAACTTATTATAAACAAACAAATAGTTATCAATTAGCCACTTTATTTCATCACTCTATTACCCCTTTAAATCCTTCTTTAATTGGATTAAAGGTCAAAGAAAACGTCAGCTCTTTACAAAATTTAAGAGTGAAAGCAAGTGTTTCACTTGTTCAAAATGAAACTATTTTAGTTAAAGATAGTGGTGAAATATTATTTAAAAAAGATGGACTTTCAGGCATAGTCATTTTTCAAATGAGTAGTTATTGGAATCGACTTTCAAATAAAAATGCGATTTTAAAAATAGATTTTTTCCCACATTTATCTTTAAAAGAACTTATTTTGCTTTTAAAAGAAAAAAAATGTGCTTTTAAAGAACTATTAGATGGCATTCTCCTTAAAATGGTTGCCCAATATGTTTATAAATATGTATCTTCTCAATCGATTGAAGAATTAGCTTATGTACTTAAAAATCTTATATTCCATATTGATTCAACTTATTCTTTTGAGAATGCTCAAGTCACTTCAGGTGGAATTGATATAAAAGAAATTGATTTACAAACTATGATGTCAAAAAAAGAAAAAGATGTCTATTTTATTGGTGAAATTTTAGATTTAGATGGCATTTGTGGAGGATATAATTTACAAATTGCTTGGACCACTGCAGCTATTTGTGGAAATCATTTAAGAAAGGAAGAACAAAATGAAGTCAAGAAGTAAAGAATTTATTTTTTATAATAAAGAAAAATTAAGCATAAAAAAAGAAGATGCTTTTCAACTTTTATCTTCAGAAGAAAAGCAAAAAGAATTTGAAAGTCTTCAAAATGAAATTGCAAAAAAAGATAAGACTAGAAGAATATGCACACGCACTATTTTTACAATTCTATGTATTGGCGCCATTGCGTATGGAATTTTTGGCAAACCGAATGGAAACTTTTGGTTTTATCTTTTCTTAATTGTTTTTGTCTTATCTTGGGCTTTGCTATATTTAATTTTTGGACTCATTTTTTATAAAAGCATTATTATTAATTGGCACTTTAAAGATATTAAAAGTCCTTTGGATGACAAATGCGTGACGTATTATTCTTCACATTATCGCGTATATGTTCAAAAATATGAAAAGTTTTTAGGAAATGTTGACTTTACTTATACACCAAATGCTAAAAGAAGAAAAAAGAAAATGGTTGGTTTTGCTTTAGTCATGCCAAAAAGAAAAAGATTTATTTTTAATGGTAAAATCGAATCAAATATACCTTATTTTGCGTTTTATATGACCCATGGAAAAAAATTATTTTTCTTCCCCGGAATGATTATTTATTTAAATGGCAAAGATACAAAAGTCATGTCTCACGAAGATTTTAAAGTAATCATTGATGAGTCGGATTCATTATCTTTTTCTTATCTAAAAACACAACTACTCTATAAAAATCAAGAAATAGCAACTTTTTATATTAGCAACAATTTTAATAAAAACTTTTTTAATTTTAAATTTTAGAAAGGATCTTATATGAAAGAACTCAATAACATTCAATTATATTGCCTTGATATGGATGGCACGATTTATTTAGATAACACTTTACTTCCCAAAGTAAAAGAAACAATTGCTTATTTAAGAAAACAGGCAAGAATTGTATTTTTAACAAACAATTCATCTAAAAGTGCAAAAACTTATATTGAAAAATTAGCTAAATTAGGCATTTCTATTACAAGTGATGAAATCTACACTTCTGGTCAAGCAACTTGTGAATATATACTTAAACATTATCCAAATCAAAGTGTATATCTAGTGGGTACAAACGCACTAAAAGAAGAGTTTGAAACTCATGGCATTCAATTAAATGAAACCAATCCTGATTTAGTCGTATTAGGATATGATACAACTCTAAATTATGAAAAGTTAGTGAAATTCACAAATTTCTTACATCAAGGAAAAACTTATATAGCAACGCATCCAGATATTAATTGTCCTGCTGCTCCTTATTATGTTCCTGATATTGGATCTTTTATGGCTTTAATTGAAAAAAGTACGAATAGAACGCCTCAATTAATTTGTGGAAAACCTTATACAATTATGGGTGAAACGATTATGCATCGTTTCAATCTCAAAAAAGAACAAATTGCTATGATAGGTGATCGTTTAGTAACCGATATTGCCTTTGCTAAAAACAACGGATTTAAAGCTATTTTAGTATTGAGTGGTGAAACTACATTAAAAGATTATCAAAACCAAGATATAAAGGCCGATATTGTTTTAAATTCTATTGCAGATTTATTACCAAATAATAATCAAATTTAACGTAAACATTCTTTATACTCTCAAAAAGAGGTGTATTTTATGTTTCTAAGCAATAAAAAAGAGAAAATAATTTTCTCTTTTTTTATATTATTTTAATAAAGTTCTAGTAGCAACAATATCAACACCTAAATTTAAAACGTTTTTAATAACAACTTCTTTTACATAAATAGGAGGTGTCACTTCAATTTCTTTTAGTGCCTCAATTACATCAAACATTTTATCTTTTGGCACTTCACCACTTGTAATAACAGGTAAACAATTCGTATATTCACTTTTTATTTTCACTGTAGAAGTTACCATACGACTTGGATGAGTCATCTCATTAATCGCATATTGAACTCCTCGTTTACAAAAATTACCGCTTACATTATTATGGTCATCAATTTGTAAATGACAACCTCTTGGACAAACAATGCAAATCATTTCTTTCATGTTAATCCTCCTTTATTTCAAATGTTAAATTTTCAAATTCAGATGAAAATAGTTTGGTATCTAAACTTATAATTTCCATTTCAGCAGGAAGTAAATATAATTTCTTAATTTTCTTAATAACTTGATTACCTGCTTTTATTTCAATAAAGCAAGAAGAAAAAGGTTTACTTACTCGAAATTTAAAATCAATTGAAGTATCTTTTTCATCCATTTTAAATTTTTGAGGAAGGACATACGATATTCCATTTGCAGGAATAGTTAAATGTTCTTTACTATTTGTAGAAATTTGGTTTTTAAGATATTTAACGGCTCCTTTGGCTGCCATACATGCTTCTTGGCTCACAAAATCAACTAAATCATGAACATGTAAAGCATTTCCACAACTAAAGATACCTTCTTTACAACATTGGTAATCTTGATCTACTTCTATCCCTTTTGTTTTGTAATGGAGAGGAATATTTAACTTTTCAAGTAATGGATTATAAGGAACTAGTCCCACTGATAAAATTAAAGTATCACATTCAAATTCTTTTTCTGTATTTTCGATATAATTTAGATTTTCATCCACTTGAGTTAAAATGATTTTTTCTACACGATTTTTTCCTATTACTTTTTTAACAGTATGACTTAAATAAAGTGGGATATTAAAATCATTTAAACATTGCACAATATTACGATTAAGACCATTAGAATAAGGCATAATTTCTGCTACTCCTAACACTTTGGCTCCTTCTAAAGTACAACGTCTAGCCATAATTAGGCCAATATCTCCACTTCCTAAAATAAACACCTTTTTACCAATCATATATCCATCAATATTCATATATTTTTGGGCTAAGCCAGCGCTTAAAATGCCGCTAACGCGTGCTCCTTCAAGTTGAATTGCCCCAGCGCTTCTTTCACTACAACCTGTAG
>CAJJXN010000050.1 GCA_905197115.1 uncultured Bacillota bacterium
TTTGGGGCAAGATGATAATGGCGATGAACTTATGAAAGAAAAGCCACGAAATGCCAAAGAATCTTTATTTGCCCATGGGGGAATGAAAATATTAATTGGATATGGTTTGTTAATTGGGTTTGTATCATTAGCAGCTTATTTAATCGTACCTATTTTTCAATTACTACAAAGTGATACGCCAATCACATATCAAGCCATTTTAATGACACTCCGAAATCCAATCGTTGTACAAAAAGCACAAACGTATGCATTTTGCACTTTAGCTTTAAGTCAGTTATTTCATAGTATTGGAATGAAAAATATGACAAGAACTGCTTTTGACTCACGATTTATGAAAAATAAATTGTTGATTGCATCTTTTATTATTGGTTATGTTTTACAAATTTTAGTGACTGAATTACCATTCTTAAATCAAGCGTTTAAAACGACACATTTGTATTTCCAAGATTGGATAATCATTACTTTATTTTCAATGTTACCATTAGTAATTCATGAAATAATTGCTTTATTTTTAAAATTAATAAAGAAAAAAAGTCATTTATAAACACGTTGATAAGTTTGATTATTTTCATCATAAAAAAATTGCTCTTTAGGCGGTTTAGTCGTCCATGAAGTAAAAATAATCGAAATACCTAAAATCAAAAATAAACAAATAGAAGGAGACAAAAGAATATTTTGTCTTTTTTTATAAAGTTGATAAGATAAAATATTACCAATACTTAGACCGATGAATAAACTACAAATATCTATAATCATAGACTGCATTTTAAATAAATAATAAAAAATATAGTATGTTCCAAATACAATTACAAAAGTGGTTAAAAAAACAAGTATAGGTAGAAAAAACCAAATTTTATAATTTATTTTATGTGTAGACGAGAAAATAATATAAACAAGTAAATAATAAAGTACACATGGATAAAAAAACATTTTTGCATGCTGAAATAAACTTTCATTAACAGGTGCGATAAAAGCAATAAAAGGAGAAAAATTCGACCATTTGTATAAAAAATGATTTAAACTTGAAAATAAAAAAATAATTAAAGTTCCAAAAATAAAGAATTTTTTTGTGTTCACCGTTAATCACTCCTACTTTTACTTTGGCATTAAATGTCCCATCGTATTCAAAAAAGTATTTTTGTGTTAAACTATAAAAGAGGTGAGCTTATGAAAGTCATTTTAATGGGTATTGATTTAGCAATGGATGAAGACTTTGAAGATTCATTTGCTGAATTAAAAGGTTTAGCCAATGCTTGTAATTATGAAGTAGTTGGAACTTTAACGCAAAAATTAAAGGTAGTTAATAAAAAATATTATATGGGAAGTGGGAAATTACCAACTCTTCAATCTTTAATTGTAGAACATCATGCCGATGGAATTATTTTTAATAATGATTTGACACCTTTACAAAATAAAAATTTATCAGATGAATTAAAATGTGAAGTAATCGATCGAACAACTTTAATTTTGAATATTTTTGCGAAAAGAGCAAAAACAAAAGAAGCAAAATTGCAGGTGGAAGTCGCACGTTTATCATATATGTTACCACGTTTAGTTTTAAAAGATGAAAATTATGAACAACAAGCGGGTGGTAATGTCAATACTCGTGGAAGTGGAGAAAAGCAAATTGATTTAACGAAGCGTATTATAAAAAATAAGATCGCTCAGTTAAATAAAGACTTAGAAAACTTAGAAAAAAATCGTCAAACACAACGTCAAAATAGACAAAAAAACAAAGTGCCTTTAGTAGCCATTGTAGGATATACGAATGCTGGAAAATCGACCTTAATGAATGCTTTTTTGGAATTATATAATAAAAATGATCGTAAATATGTGATGGAAAAAGATATGTTATTTGCTACTTTAGATACTTCTATTCGACATATCAAACTAGAAGATAATAAAGAATTCTTACTTTGTGATACCGTTGGATTTATTTCTAAATTACCATTTGGATTAGTTAAAGCATTTCGTTCTACTTTAGAAGAAGTATTACATGCAGATTTAATATTGCATGTTTTGGATTTTTCCAATCCAATGTTTTTAAGACAAATGATGGTAACCAATCAAACTTTATTAGATATTGGTGTGAATCCAACAGTTCCTGTAATTTATGTTTATAATAAAGCTGATCGTCTTGGTTTTGAAACCATGGAAAACAAAGAAAATCATGTGTTTATATCGGCAAAAAATCGAATTAACATGAATTTGTTAATCAAAGAAATGAAAAAAGTTTTATTTAAAGATTATATTCAATGTAAAATGTTTTTCACTTATAAAGAGGGTAAATTACTATCTTATTTTAATGATCATGCAAATATTTTAAAACAAGAATATTTGGACGATGGCGTTTTAATTTCAGTAGAATGTAGTTTAATTGATTACAAAAAATATATTGATTATGTATGGTTAGATAATAAAAATTAACAAACAAAAAAGATTGAAATGTAAAGTTTATTTCAATCTTTATTTTTTTAGTAGTTTTTTTATAATGGCACATTGCCATCTTTTAGGTAATAAACTCATCCCTTTTAATAAAAAATTATGATGTTTATTATAGATTAATTTTGGATGTTTTTTTAATGACACTTTATAAATAAATCGTGCAAATTGATTAGAATTCATCGGTGTTCCCATAAATTTTTTTATCAGAGAATGAAAATGTTTTGATTCTTTTTGATACATATGGGTCGAATGCATAAATTTTTCTGTTTCGCTCGAAGAATTTTGACATAATGGGGTTAAGATGGCACCAGGACGAATGGTGATGACTTTTTGCCCTTGAAGATGAAGTTCTTGTCTTAAAGATTGACTATAGCAATCAAGAGCTGTTTTAGAAATGTGATATATACCATTAAAAGGCATTGGATCGAGTGGAGCAACTTCACTAGTTGTTATTATGATTCTTCCATTTCTTTTCAAAAGAGAATAAAAAGTTTTATTCACAAGAATGGTTCCAATTAAATTTATGTCGATTACTTTTTTGATCTCATGAATGTCATTTTCTATGAAAGAACCCATTTTATGGATTCCTGCAAAATTTAAAATAAGATCAAATTGAATGTTTTGCTTGCTTAATTCTTCTTTTATTTCTAAAAGTTGATTTTCATTTGTGATGTCCGCCATAAAAAAATGAAGAGATTCGTGTTTGAAAGGACAAATATCAATTCCATAAACTTCATGTCCTTTTAAACAAAAATAATTCATTACTGCGTTTCCAATTCCAGAAAAAACGCCTGTGATTAAAACAGTTAATTTATTATCCATAAGATGAATTAAAGTAAAAGAAGTCCTTCTTGTAATAAAAGGTTATGGAATTCTTTTTCATACATTACTGGTACGTTAAGTTGAGTGGCTTTCTCTAGTTTACTACCTGGATTGTCGCCAACAATTACAAGGGAGGTTTTTTTCGAAACAGAAGAAGTCATCTTGGCACCTACTGATTCTAATATTTCAGAAGCTTCAATTCGACCGATAAAGGATAATGTGCCGGTCAAAACAATTGTTTTATTAAAAAAGAATGAATCAGATTGAAGATTTTTTTCTTTTTTAATTCCCATGTTTAGACCATAATCTTTTAAAGTTTGAATGAGTTGTAAATTTTTTTCATCTTGAAAATAATGAAAAATAGCATCGGCAATGACTTCACCAATTGAATAAATATTACTTAATTCTTCTAAAGATGCATGAATTAACTCATCCATTGTATTGAATTCATTTACGAGAATTTTTGCCGTTTTTTCTCCAACTTCTAAAATGCCTAAACCAAAAATTAATTTTTCTAAAGGGTTTGCTTTTGATTTTTCAATGGCTGAAAATAAATTATTAATTGATTTTTCACCCATTCCTGGTAAATGCTTTAATTCGTATTCATATTTTTGAAGTTGATAAATATCAGCAACCGATTGAATGAAACCTTGCTCAACAAACAATTTTACATTTGCTTCTCCCATCCCATCAATGTTCATCGCTTTTCGACTACAAAAATGAGTGATACTTTCAAGTAAACGAGCAGGGCAATTCGTATTAATGCAAATATGGGCACTTTTATCTTCTTCACGATAAATAGGCTCATTACAAATTGGACAGCGATCAATCATCACGAAATCTTTGGCAGTTTCATCGCGTCTTTCTTTTACTACTTTTACAACTTCAGGTATGACATCTCCAGCTTTACGAATGACAACAATATCATTTATTTTAATATCTCTTTCTAAAATAAAATCTTCGTTATGTAAAGTTGCACGACGAATAGTGGAACCGGCTACTTTAACGGGTTCTAGTACAGCATTAGGAGTAATTCGACCCGTTCTTCCTACTGTGAAAATGATATCGAGAAGACGTGTTGTCATTTCTTTTGGTGGAAATTTATAAGCCGTTGCCCATTTTGGTGCTTTAGCTGTATAACCTATCGTATCATACAAAGCCAATTCATTGATTTTTAAAACTACGCCATCGATTTCATAAGGCAAAAAGTCTCTTTTTTCTCCTAAATTTTTAATAAATTCAAGAATATCTTCAACATTATTACATAATTTTGCTTCTTCATTTACTGGGAAACCAAGAGATTTCATAAATTGAAGGGCATCATATTGAGTTGTAATATTGTGTTGTTTTGGATTGATTAAAGTGTATAAAAATACATCTAAATTGCGTTCTTTTGTGATAGAAGCATCCAGTTGTCTTAAAGAACCACTCGCTGCATTACGAGGGTTGGCAAATGGTTGTTCATTATTTTTTTCGCGCATTTTATTTAAATCTAAAAAAGTTTGCACAGACATGTAAACTTCACCACGTACTTCTAAATCTTGTTTATAAGAAATGGTTTTAGGAATAGAAGTAATATTAAAAGCATTTAAAGTTATATCTTCGCCTACGACGCCATCTCCTCTAGTCGAGGCTTGTACTAATTTGCCATTTTTATAAACTAAAGAAATCGATAATCCATCAATTTTACATTCACATACGTAATGATAAGGAGTATTTGAAATAAAAGCATCTTCGACACGTTTATCAAATTGTCTAATTTCATCTTCATCATAAACATTGCTTAAAGAAAGCATAGGAGTACTATGACGAATCTTATTAAATTCATTGCTGGTAGCTCCTCCAACTTTTTGTGTAGGAGAATCTGCAAATTTATATTCAGGATAAAGAGTTTCTAATTCGATTAACTCATCCATTAAACGGTTGTATTCTTGGTCTGAAACACTCGATTCATTTAATTGATAGTATTCGTAATTATAACGTTTTAATAACTGATTCAAAGTTTGAACTCTTTTTAGGATGTCTTCACTCATATTTTTTTCTCCTTTTATTTAATTAATGTAATAAATGGATGGTTTGCAATTAAAGTTTTTCGCCCAATTTTTGGATCATGGAATACGACATCGATTAAGCCTTCATGCTCATTAATGACAATGCCGTTGCCAAAATTTTTATGATCAATCAAACTACCTGCACGAATTGATGTTGGCGCAAATTTCATTTGACTATCATTTTTTACTTCAAAATTACTTCTTCTTACTGTTTCTTTGATTTCATTTAAAAAACGAGAAGGTAATTTTGAACCCATATAACTAAAACCGCCACTATCGGTTAAAAATAGACGTTTTTTCGCACGTGTTAAAGCGACATAAAAGATTCTTCTTTCTTCTTCTAATCCATCTATTTTTTCTTGAATCGCTCTAGAAGATGGAAAAACACCATCAATTAATCCATAAATAAATACATTATCAAATTCAAGACCTTTTGCCGTGTGAATGGTCATTAATTTAACATAATCAGTTGTTTGATTTTCATTTAATTCATCTTGAGATGTATATAAAGTAACATCTTGAATAAATTGGTCTAAAGTTGCTTCCTCTCTTTTTAAATATTGTTGAAGTTGATTGATAAATTCTTTGATATTTTCAATTCTTTCATCTTGTTCTGAAAGAATTAATTCATCAATATAACCAATTTCTTTTAAATAATCATATAAAATTGTGTCTGCTTTAGAAGGTTCAAGAATTAAACAATCATGTAATTTTTGGATTGATTGTGCAAACCCTAAAAATAATTTGCACGTTTTTGGTGAAATGTTTGCAAAATCATTTAAATTTTCTTGATGTCCAATAATACAAGGTAATATCGAAATGCCTTCTGTGGCAGCTAATGATTCAACTTTTGCTAAAGATGTTTCGCCGATTCCTCGACGGGGAGAAACAATACATCTAAAAAAAGAAATATCATCGTTAAAATTTAAAGCCAATTTTAAATAACACAAACTATCTTTAATTTCTTTGCGTTGATAAAAGCGAATAGACCCATAGATTTTATAAGGAATATGTCGCTCAATTAGGGCTTTTTCAATATCTCCTGTTAAACTATTAACTCGATATAAAATAGCAAAATCTTTATAAAGAGTATTGACTCCATCATATAACGAAATGATATTGTCTACAATATATCTTGCTTCTTGTCTAGCTTCTTCTCCATGATAAAAATGAATTTCTTCTCCTTCATTTGAAGAAGTAAATAAATTCTTTTTTAAACGTTTAACATTATTTCCGATTAAACGATTCGCAATTTTTAAAATATTCCCACTTGATCGATAGTTTTCTTCCAAATTGATAGTTTCTACATCGCTAAATTCTTTATCAAAATTTAAGATGATGTTAATGTCAGCGCCTCTCCAAGTGTAAATGGTTTGGTCGGGATCGCCAACCACACTAATTGAAGCTTCTTTTCCGGCTAATTGCTTTAATAAAATATATTGATTATTATCTACATCTTGAAACTCATCTACCAGTATATGTTTCAATCGTGATTGCCATTTTTGTAATACTTCAGGATATTTGTCAAAAATCGTAATTGTTTTTAAAATTAAATCATCAAAATCTAAATAAAATAACTTTGCAAGTCTTTTTTCATATTCTTGGTATACTAAAGCTTTTTTTTCTTCGTAGGAATTATTTGAACAATGTTTGAGAACATCTTCACAAGATTCCCAATTATTTTTTTTCATTTCGATAAAATTTATACAGTTCTTAATCGTTAAATTTTTATCATTAATTTCTAAATCTTCAATGATTTTTTTAATTATTCTTTTTTGATCATCTTCATCCAAAATTGTAAAATTACTTGGATAATTTAAAATACGAATATCTTCTCTTAAAATTCGTGCACAAAAAGAGTGAAATGTTGCAATTTTTAAATTCATATTAAAATTATTTAACATTTTTTGAACACGATATTTAATTTCTTCGGCAGCTTTATTGGTAAAAGTAATGGCTAAAATTTGAGAAGGAAACAAGCCCATTTGTTCAATTAAATAAGCAATACGAAACGTCAAAACGCGGGTTTTTCCACTGCCCGCTCCTGCGATAATACGCAAATATTTTGATTGAGATGTAACGGCTTGATATTGGTGCTTATTTAAAGTATCTAAATTTTCCATTTTTGCTTCCTTTAAGTAAAAAAGAGTAGGAGATCTACTCTTTTTACATTCTCCTTTATTACTTTTTAGTTGTGTTTGTTGGAGTGTTTTCGGTTGGTTTTTCTACTGTTTCTTCATTTTTTGTTGTTTTAGGCTCAACTTCTTGTTTGTCTTTCTTTTTAAAAATTTTTTTGAAAAAATCCATCAGTTTTCTCTCCTTTATTAGTATAGCATATTTGTCTTTTTGAGAAAAGATGACAACTTTAAAAATCTCTTTTTTTTCTAAAAAAACAAATATTAATAAATTACATTAAAAGGGTATGCAAAAGTTAAAATTTATAGAACTTAGAAAAAGAATTTACTTTATTTTTATATAAAAATATAAGTAAAGCGAGCCAAAATAAAAAATATATGTTATACTATCCTATACGAGGTGATAAATATGATTAAATTAGCTGTGGATGCCATGGGGGGCGACCTTGGAAGTGGTATAGTTGTTGAAGCCATTTTAAATTATTTAAAAAAACATGATGATGTAGAATTTCATGTGGTTGGAAAAATAGAAGAACTAAAAGCTTTAGAAGGGAAAGCAACGCTTTATCATGCCAATGATGTCATGGGTATGGAAGATGGAGCTTTAACAATTTTAAGAAAAAAAGAAACGAGTATGAATAAGGCGGTTGAATTAGTTGCTAATGGAATATGTGATGGCGTTATTAGTTGTGGCTCAACCGGTGCTTTTTTAACTTTATCGACATTAAAAGTAAAATTAATTCCTAATGTTAAAAGAGCAGCACTTGGAACGTTATTTCCTACGATTGATCCTAACAAATTTGTTTTAATGCTTGACCTTGGAGCAAGTAATGAAAATAATGGTGAACAAATCGCTCAATTTGCTGAAATGGGACAAATTGTATATCAAGCTTTATATAATAAAGAAGATGTAAATGTGTATTTGCTTTCAAATGGTGCAGAAGATAAAAAAGGATGTCCTGAAGGAAAAGAAGCATTTGCCATCTTAAAAGAAAAAAATTACCCTTGGTTTAAAGGAAATATGGAATCTAAATTTGTTTTATCGGGTGAAGCAGATGTTGTCGCAACAGGTGGATATGCAGGAAATGTATTATTAAAATCCATTGAAGGAACGGCTTCTTTTATGGCTAAACTAATGAAAAATGCTTTTAAAAAGAATGTATTTACAAAAATGGGTTACATTTTTGCTAAATCGGGAGTGAAAGAAATGAAGAATCATATTGATCCTTCTCGTGGTGGTGGAGCGATGCTTATTGGAATCAACAAAGTGTGTGTGAAAGCACATGGAAATAGTGATGCTACAGCCTTTCATACGGGAATCGAGTTTACAATTAATATGATAAAAAGTAATATCTGCAATACTTTAAAGGAGAAATATGAATAATCACTTTGAAAGGTTATTACAACCATTTAAAATTCAGCCTAAAAATAAAGAATTATATTTAGAAGCATTAACACATTCTTCATATGCAAATGAACACAAGTTAGGGATAAATAAAGATTATCAACGCTTAGAATTTATGGGAGATGCTGTTTTTCAAATTGTTTCAGCCGATATGATATTTAAAAAATACCCAACGATGCATGAAGGAGAAATGACAAAACTACGCATAAAATTAGTTCAAGAAGTTAGCTTTGCCCAATTAGGAAGAGAAATTAAAATTAATGAACATATGCGCTTAGGCAAAGGGGAAGAAAAAAGTAATGGTTGTGAAAAAGATTCTTTAATTGCAGATTGTGTAGAAGCTTTTTTAGGAGCAATTTATATTGATCAAGGGTTTAAAGTGGCTAAAAAAGTAGCGATGACATGGTTGAATAAAATTATGAAAGATTTACCGGATTTAGAAGTAAATGATTATAAATCACAATTACAAGAACTTATTCAAAGTGATAGTCGCGAACCTTTAAAATATATTGAAATTAAAGCGACAGGTTTAGACAATAATAAAACTTTTTATTTTAAAGTCACACATAATGGCATAGAATTAGGTAGAGGAAAAGGAAAGACAAAAAAAGAAGCAGAACAATTCGCTGCAAAAGAAGCCCTTTTAAAAGTGGCTAAATAAGGAGTTGATAAGATGGGATTGTTTAAAAAAATAAAAGAAGTATTTTCCAAAAAAAATACACCAAAACAAGAAAAGTATGTTTCTGGATTAGATAAATCAAGAAAAAATTTTGTCGATAAACTCGCACAATTGAAGACGAAATATAAACATACGAATGAAGAATACTTTGACGAATTGTTACAAATATTAATTTTATCAGATGTCGGTGTAAATACGGCTATGAATATTATTGAGGCAACCCAAGCGGAAGCAAATGCCTTAAAGATAAACGATGTAGAACAAATCAATGAAATTTTAGTAGATAAAATGTTTGTAGCTTATACAAGTGATGATTTATTAACTTCTGAAATTGAATTTAAAGATGATTTGACCGTTCTTTTAGTGGTAGGAGTGAATGGCGTAGGAAAAACGACTTCAATAGCCAAACTTTGTAATCGCTATAAAAAACAAGGTAAAAAAGTGTTGTTGGCGGCTGGTGATACTTTTCGTGCAGGAGCCGTTGAACAACTTAAAATTTGGGCTGATCGTATGGATGTAGATATTGTGATGGGAAAAGAAAATGGAGACCCATCTTCGGTCATTTATGATGGTTTAAAAAAAGCCAAGGCGGATCATTATGATTTATTAATATGCGATACAGCGGGTAGAGTTCAAACGAAACAACATCTAATGGATGAACTTGCCAAAATGAATCGAATTATTTTTAAAGAATTACAACGTCCTGCCGACGAAGTTTTGCTTGTAATTGATGCAACGACCGGACAAAATGGTGTTTTACAAGCAAAAGCTTTTTTTGA